>NZ_JAEILC010000150.1:0-32688 GCF_016307435.1 Pseudomonas sp. S4_EA_1b
GTACTGGGTAAGAGCAGGATCTGTACCAGCCTTATGGCTTGTGTATTTTTAAATTAACTTATTGATTAAAAAGGAATTTGTAGAAGTTTTTAGTGTGGGCGACGAGCTTATTGTCCGGCTTTCCGAACAACTGCCTGGGTTGGCGTTCGGTAGCCCGAAAACACTGACGGAAAAATCCGCCGTGATCAGACATGAGCTGTCGTTTCGGAGATCTGTAAGGGGAGGCGATGTTTAGAAGCAGCGCATGTTGCCAAGCTTTCGTATTAGCGGAGCATCAAAGACGCATACCCCCGTTGACAAATTTCGACAAGGTTCTCATAGTTTGAATAACGCAAACGTTTGCGAGATGTTTCCGATGCGCTTGGCGTAACGTGACAGCTCGTATCAGCCTCCCAGGTGGGCGGGCTGCCGAAGCCTTCTTCGGTGCAAGCGTTGCTCACAATAATCATAAGATCGGAGTGACCCCATGAAGCTGCCATTTGCTGGACGTCTTCTTGCTATCGCTGTGCTTGCTGCCGCATCCGCCGCTTTACCGCTCTCCTCTGCATTCGCTGACGAGGCCGCCGCCAAACCGAAAGTCGGTCTTGTAATGAAGTCCCTGGCCAACGAGTTTTTCGTCACCATGCAGGAAGGTGCCAAGGACTATCAGAAAGCCCACCCCGCCGATTTCGACATGATCACGAACGGCATCAAGAATGAAACCGATACTGCTGCCCAGATCGATATCGTCAATCAGATGATCCTGTCCAAGGTCAACGCCATCGTCATTGCGCCAGCCGACTCCAAGGCGCTGGTCACCGTACTGAAAAAAGCCTCCGACGCTGGGATCAAGGTGGTCAACATCGACAATCGTCTCGACCCCGGTGTGTTGAAAAGCAAGAACCTGGACATTCCCTTCGTTGGCCCGGACAACCGCAAAGGTGCCAAGTTGGTGGGCGATTACCTGGCCAAGCAAATGAGCGCGGGCGACAAGGTCGGCATCATCGAAGGCGTACCGACCACCACCAACGCCCAGCAGCGCACCGCCGGTTTCAAAGACGCGATGGATGCTGCCGGCATGAAGATCGTATCCACCCAGTCGGGTAACTGGGAGATCGACCAGGGCCAGAAAGTCGCCTCCGCAATGCTGAGCGAATACCCTGACCTCAAGGCGCTGCTGGCCGGTAACGACAACATGGCTTTGGGTGCTGTCTCTGCCGTACGTGCAGCCGGCAAAGCGGGCAAGGTGCTGGTAGTGGGCTACGACAATATCGAAGCCATCAAGCCGATGCTGCAGGACGGCCGCGTGCTGGCTACCGCCGACCAGGCCGCTGCCCAGCAAGCCGTGTTCGGTATCCAGAACGCGCTCAAGCTGGTCAAGGGTGAAAAAGTCGATGCCAAAGATGGCGTGATCGAAACCCCGGTCGAACTCGTCCTCAAGAAGTAATTCTGGCAGCACCCAAACAGCGTCCGCTCGCCCCCGGGCGGACGCTCGGAGATTTTCCTATGTCATCTTCCGCCCCGAACGCTGTCCTCTCGGTCAGCGGTATCGGTAAGACGTATGCCCAGCCAGTTCTGTCCGACATCACTCTGACGCTCAATCGCGGCGAAGTGCTGGCGCTGACGGGTGAAAACGGCGCAGGCAAAAGCACCTTGTCGAAAATCATCGGCGGGCTGGTCACTCCGACCACCGGGCACATGCAGTTCAACGGCCAGGATTACCGCCCAGGCAGCCGCACCCAGGCCGAATCGCTGGGTGTGCGCATGGTCATGCAGGAACTCAACCTGCTGCCGACCCTGACTGTCGCCGAAAACCTGTTTTTGCATAACCTGCCCAGCCACGGTGGCTGGATCAGCCGCAAGCAACTGCGTAAGGCTGCCATCGAAGCCATGGCCCAGGTCGGCCTGGATGCCATCGACCCAGACACCCTGGTCGGCAGCTTGGGGATCGGGCACCAGCAAATGGTCGAGATCGCGCGCAACCTGATCGGCGACTGCCATGTGCTGATCCTCGACGAACCCACGGCTATGCTTACCGCCCGTGAAGTCGAGATGCTGTTTGAGCAGATCACCCGTTTGCAGGCCCGCGGCGTAGCGATTATTTACATTTCCCATCGACTGGAAGAGCTGGCTCGTGTCGCCCAGCGCATCGCGGTCCTGCGTGACGGCAAACTGGTGTGCGTCGAGCCGATGGCTAACTACAACAGCGAGCAACTGGTCACATTGATGGTCGGTCGCGAACTGGGCGAACACATCGATTTGGGCCCGCGCACCATCGGTGGCCCGGCGCTCACGCTCAAAGGTCTGACGCGCTCGGACAAAGTCCGCGACGTCTCGTTCGAAGTTCGTGCCGGTGAAATCTATGGCATTTCCGGGCTTATCGGCGCGGGCCGTACTGAGCTACTGCGCCTGATCTTCGGCGCTGACCAAGCCGACAGCGGCACCGTGGCCCTGGGCTCGCCAGCCCAGGTGGTGAGCATTCGTTCGCCGGTGGATGCCGTGGGCCATGGCATCGCGCTGATCACCGAAGACCGCAAGGGTGAAGGCTTGCTGCTGACCCAGTCCATCAGCGCCAACATTGCTCTGGGCAACATGCCTGAAATTTCCGCGGGCGGCGTCGTTAACAGTGGCGATGAAACCGCGTTGGCCCAACGTCAGATCGATGCCATGCGCATTCGCAGTTCCAGCCCGGCGCAGTTGGTGTCGGAATTATCCGGCGGCAACCAGCAGAAGGTGGTGATTGGTCGCTGGTTGGAGCGCGACTGCTCGGTGATGCTGTTCGACGAGCCTACGCGCGGTATCGACGTCGGCGCCAAATTCGACATTTACGCCTTGCTCGGCGAGTTGACCCGGCAGGGCAAGGCGTTGGTAGTGGTGTCCAGCGACCTGCGCGAACTCATGTTGATCTGCGACCGCATCGGTGTGCTGTCCGCCGGGCGCCTGATCGACACCTTCGAGCGCGACAGTTGGACCCAGGACGAATTGCTCGCCGCCGCCTTTGCCGGCTATCAGAAACGTGATGCGCTGCTCAACGATGCAGTGCTTAGGGATACCCCATGAAAACGACCACTTCTCCCGGTAAAACCGGCGGCAACTTCTACGGCCTGGGGACTTACCTGGGCCTGGCAGGTGCCTTGCTCGCGATGATTGCGCTGTTCTCGGTATTGAGCGATCACTTCCTGTCCTATGACACGTTCAGTACGCTGGCCAACCAGATTCCGGACCTGATGGTGCTGGCGGTGGGCATGACCTTCATCCTGATCATCGGCGGTATCGACCTGTCGGTAGGCTCGGTGCTGGCGCTGGCGGCATCGGCGGTCAGTGTGGCGATCCTCAGCTGGGGCTGGAGCGTTTTGCCGGCCGCCGTGCTGGGCATGGGCTGTGCGGCGCTGGCCGGTACGCTCACCGGTTCGATCACCGTGGCCTGGCGCATTCCGTCGTTTATCGTGTCCCTCGGTGTGTTGGAAATGGCCCGCGGCGTCGCGTACCAAATGACCGGTTCACGCACCGCCTACATCGGTGACTCCTTCGCCTGGCTGTCCAATCCGATTGCCTTTGGTATTTCGCCGTCGTTCATCATTGCCTTGCTAGTGATCATTGCGGCCCAACTGGTGTTGACGCGGACCGTGTTCGGTCGCTACCTGATCGGTATCGGCACCAACGAGGAGGCGGTACGCCTGGCGGGAATCAATCCCAAGCCCTACAAGATCCTAGTGTTCAGCCTTATGGGCCTGTTGGCCGGCGTAGCCGCGTTGTTCCAGATCTCGCGCCTGGAGGCGGCTGACCCGAACGCGGGTTCCGGTCTGGAGTTGCAAGTGATCGCGGCGGTGGTTATCGGCGGCACCAGCCTGATGGGCGGGCGCGGTTCGGTGATCAGCACGTTCTTCGGCGTCTTGATCATCTCGGTCCTGGCTGCCGGCCTGGCGCAGATCGGGGCCACGGAGCCGACCAAGCGCATCATTACCGGTGCCGTGATTGTGATCGCTGTGGTGCTCGATACCTATCGCAGCCAGCGTGCCAGTCGGCGAGGCTGAACCATGGCAACGATCAAGGATGTGGCAGCGCTTGCGGGTATTTCCTACACCACAGTGTCCCATGTGGTGAACAAGACGCGCCCGGTCAGCGAGCCGGTGCGCCTCAAGGTCGAGGCGGCGATCAAGCAGCTCGACTACGTGCCCAGTGCCGTCGCGCGTTCGCTCAAAGCCAAGACCACCGCAACCATAGGCCTGCTGGTGCCCAACAGCCTCAACCCGTATTTCGCGGAATTGGCCCGTGGTATCGAGGACTATTGCGAGCGTAATGGCTATTGCGTGATCCTCTGCAACTCCGATGACAACGCTGAAAAGCAGCGCAGTTATTTACGGGTATTGCTGGAGAAGCGTATCGACGGTTTGATCGTCACCTCAGTGGGCGGCGACGACAGTGGGCTGGCCGCAGGCTTGAGCGCGGTGCGAACGCCCATGGTGATCGTCGACCGGGCGTTGGATGGCATTGATGTCGATCTGGTGCGTATCGACCACGAAGAGGGCGCTTACCTGGCCACCCGGCACCTGCTCGACCTCGGTCATCGGGATATTGCCTGTATCGGCGGCCCGGCCCACACCCGCGTGGCACAAATGCGTCTGGCAGGGTATCGCCGGGCGTTGCACGAGGCTGGCGTGGAAGTACCGGCCGAGCGCATCCGCGAAAGCGATTTCACCAGCACCGGCGGTTATGCCGCCGCCGTGCAACTGCTGGCTGAAAAACCGCCCAGCGCGATTTTCGCCAGCAACGACATGATCGGTTTCGGTGTATTGCGCGCGGCGGCCGAGCGTAATATTCGCGTGCCCGGCGAGCTGTCGGTGATCGGTTTCGACGACATTCAAATGAGCCGTTACGTCTACCCGGCGCTAACCACGGTGGGGCAGTCCATCGTGCAACTGGGCGAGACGGCTGCCGAGCTTTTACTGCGACGGATCGCCAACCCTCAACTGTCAATCGATCAACGTATCGTGACCCCAAGCATTGTGTTGCGCGAGTCGACGGCCCCCGTCGCCGGTGTGTTTGCCCAATACCGCTGAACCGAATTGATGAGTACTGATGTATGCCCGCAAAAGTAGTGGTAATAGGCAGCTTGAACATGGACCTGGTGACCCGCGCCAGCCGCTTGCCGCGCGCCGGTGAAACGCTGATCGGCCAGACCTTTGCCACCGTGCCCGGCGGCAAGGGCGCCAATCAGGCAGTCGCGGCGGCGCGGCTGGGTGGCGATGTGGCGATGATCGGCTGCGTCGGCACCGATGCCTACGGCAGCCAACTGCGCGAGGCATTGCTGGTCGAAGGCATCGATTGCCAGGCGGTCAGCAGCGTCGCCGGCTCCAGCGGTGTCGCGTTGATCGTGGTGGATGACAGCAGTCAGAACGCAATCGTCATCGTGGCCGGTAGCAATGGCGCTCTAACGCCGGCGTCATTGCAAGCGTTCGACGCGGTGTTACAGGGCGCCGACGTGATCGTCTGCCAGCTTGAAGTGCCCATGGACACGGTGGGATACGCCCTCAAGCGTGGCCGTGAACTGGGCAAGACCGTGATCCTCAACCCAGCGCCTGCCAGTGCTCCGTTGCCGGCCGAGTGGTACGCCTCGATCGACTATCTGATTCCCAACGAAAGCGAAGCCAGTGCGCTGAGCGGCGTGATGGTCGATTCTCTCGACAGCGCCAAAGAGGCCGCGACTCGTCTGATCGAAGCCGGCGCCGGCAAAGTCATTGTTACCCTGGGTGCGCAAGGTGCGTTGTTTGCTGATGGCCAAGGGTTTGAGCACCTGGTGGCGCCCAAGGTCAAGGCGGTGGATACCACCGCAGCCGGCGACACCTTCGTAGGCGGTTTTGCAGCTGCGTTGTCCGCTGGCGAAAGCGAGGCCGAGGCCATCCGCTTCGGTCAGGTCGCGGCAGCGTTGTCGGTCACCCGCGCCGGTGCGCAACCCTCCATTCCAACGCTGCACGACGTACAAGGTTTTGTAGCCTCATGAAAAAGACCCCACTGCTCAATATCGCCCTGTCGCGAGTGATCGCTTCTCTGGGACACGGCGACATCCTGGTCATCGGTGACGCCGGTTTGCCGGTGCCGCCGGGTGTAGAGTTGATCGACCTGGCGCTGACTCAGGGCATTCCGGACTTCATCAGTACCCTGCGCATTGTGCTCAGTGAAATGCAGGTGGAGAGCCATGTACTGGCCAACGAAATTCTACTCAAGCAGCCGCCAGCGCTGACTGAGCTGAATGCCCTGACGGCTCAGGCCGCGCTCGGCGAGCGTCGTCTGCTGAGTCATGATGAGTTCAAACAACTGAGCCGTCAGGCCCGCGCCGTGGTGCGTACTGGCGAATGCCAGCCTTACTGCAATATTGCGCTGGTGTCCGGCGTGACGTTCTAGTCTTTCCCAACGACAAGGAGTGTTTTATGCAACGTGGTCTACCCACCCTGAGAAATTTGTTTCGGAGTGTTCTGCTTTTGTCCGCACTCACTGCAGCAAGCGCCCAGGCGGCGGAAAAAATCGACCTGATCATCGACACCGACCCGGGCGCCGATGACGTGGTGGCGTTGCTGTTCGCCATGGCTTCTCCTGAGGAGCTGAATATCCGCGCGCTCACCACCGTCGCCGGCAATGTGCGCCTGGACAAAACCTCCCGTAACGCCCGGCTGGCCCGTGAGTGGGCAGGGCGCGAGGACATTCCGGTATACGCCGGTGCGCCAGCACCGCTGTTGCGCACGCCGATCTATGCCGAGAACATTCATGGCAAGGAAGGTATTTCCGGCGTCACCGTGCATGAGCCCAAAAAGGGTCTCGCGCCAGGCAATGCCGTTGATTACCTGATCACGACCCTGCGTGCCGCCAAGCCTCACAGCATCACCATCGCTATGCTCGGCCCGCAGACCAACCTGGCGCTGGCATTGACCCAAGACCCGGAAATCACTCAAGGCATCAAGGAAGTGGTGGTGATGGGCGGTGCGCACTTCAACGGCGGCAATATCACGCCGGTCGCGGAGTTCAACCTGTTCGCCGACCCTGTCGCCGCGGAAATCGTGCTCAAGAGTGGGGTCAAGCTGACCTACCTACCGCTGGACGTCACCCACAAGGTGCTCACCAGTGAAGCGCGCCTGAAGCAGATCGCCGACCTCAAGAACAATGCGAGCAAGATCGTCGGCGATATCCTCAACGAGTACGTCAAGGGCGACATGGAGCACTACGGCATTCCCGGTGGGCCTGTGCATGACGCCACCGTGGTCGCCTATCTGCTCAAGCCTTCGCTGTTCAGCGGGCGTGAAGTCAACGTTGTGGTCGACAGCCGTGAAGGCCCGACCTTCGGCCAGACCATCGTCGATTGGTACGATGGCCTGAAACAACCCAAGAACGCATTCTGGGTTGAGAGCGGCGATGCCCAGGGCTTTTTCGATCTGCTGACCGAACGCCTGGCTCGCTTGAAGTAACGTGCTGATCGGTCGGCGTTCGCCGGCCGATTTTTACTCGCGCTCGGGGTTATCCGCCCCCATGTGATCGGCTGGGTATTTTTCGAATACCTGGCCGATGAATGCTTGCGCGGCCTGGGTCCCCAATTCTTTGACCAGCAGGTCGATGCCGATGATTGCCAATTCCTCTGGGCTGCCTGGGCTGTAGGAACTCTGGCCCAAGGGCCATTTGGCTTTGATGTCGGCTTGAAGCGTTACGGTGGTCATGAAGGTCTCGCGAGGCAGAAAAATACTGGGCAGCGCGCTGGTGCGCGGTTTTTGCCGGGGCAGTTAACCATTTTGCATGCTGTTTGGCACTGATACTTAGGCATGATGCTTAGGTGCGGGCGCGCGCTGTGCCACACTGTCGGCTTGTTTAACAGTCGGAAAACGCTACGTGCATATCGATTTGAATAACCCTGAGAATCTGACATTGGCCGCCGTGCGCCAACTGCTGGCCAGTGCCAGCGACGACGAGCATGCCCAGTTACGGGTGACCAAGGCCGGTCTTGCCTACATTTCGAGTGGAAGGGCGGTAGGCAATGCGGATATCGACGGGTTGCTGTTTCGGCTGGAGACCTGGGCAAAAGGCTCCGGTTATGTCGGTAACGTGGCGGCCAGTGACGAAGTCTGGGTCACGCAGATTTTCAATGCGTTGCGGCAAAACTGGCCGAAGCCGTCGGATGACTATATCGACATCTACTGATCGCGTTCATATCTGGTCACGATTGATCAAGCGAATGCCCGGCTAGAGTCAGGCAGACTTGCTTCTCAACGGTTTACGTCTTGAAACCAAATCGCCACACCGCTGTCGCACGATCTCTGTCCATTTTTTATTCATAGGAGGCTTCATGCCTTGGAAGCTCGCATCATTCGGTACTTTGTTGGCAGCACTCGCATTGGCGGGCTGCAGCACCTCGGGTACCTCTGAGCCAGCCAAAAATGCCGCTGTGACCGATGCCGGTCATAGCCGCTGTGAGGCGAAGGCTGCCGAATTTACAATTGGCCAGAAAGCCTCGCCGCAACTGTTGGAACAGGCTCGTACGCGCTCCGGTGCGCAGAACGCCCGGATCCTCAAGCCCAACGACATGATCACCCTGGAGTACCGCTCCGACCGACTGAACCTGAACACCGATGATAACTTGGTGATCACGCGGGTCAATTGCGGCTGATCTTCACCGGCTTTTGCTATGCCCATAAAAAACCCCGTCACATGGACGGGGTTTTTTTAGCTCAGCGGAGAATTACTCGCCGCGAACCTGTGCAGCTTGCATACCCTTTTGGCCTTTCTCAGCCACGAAGGAAACGGTTTGGCCTTCTTTCAGGCTTTTGAAACCGTCGCTTTCGATAGCTTTGAAGTGTACGAACAGGTCGTCACCGCCACCTTGAGGAGTGATGAAGCCGAAGCCTTTTTCATCGTTGAACCATTTAACGGTGCCGGTTTGGCGATTAGACATGGTGTATCTCCAAGAAACATATATTTTCAGTAGTGCTGTGCTGCTCAGGCCAACTGGGCACACCGGGCTATCATAGTCGAAATGTTCGGCTTGGGAGCCCCCCCAAGGCATTGTTTGCTGATCAATAGCGTTGGCTTTAGACCTTCTTCTGGCTGAAAGCCCCGAACTACGGGGCTTCTGCGCTAAATATGGGGTCTTAAAAAAAGCCGTAAAAGCTGCGTAATTTGTGAGAAACAGCGGATTTCAGGTCTTTTTTTCGATCAATCGGCCGTGTGATCAGGCTGTCGATTTACTTTTTCTTCACGACTTTGCAGGACGAAATAGCCGCCACAGCTTTATTTTTAAGCTCCGGACTGGCGTTCTGATTAGTCATCAATTCCTTGATTTCAGCAGTGCTCAATTCCGCGTTGATCTTATCTGCGCCACATTCACAATGGGCTTTGGCGGTTTTGACGTCCACATTCTGGCTGGCCGCAGCGCTGCAGTCGCTGACGAAACTATCGCGCGCACCGGCTGGCCAGTTCGATGGGGCAGCAGCCTGGGCGCCAAGGGAAAGGACGGTCAGTGAAGCAGCGAGAGCGAGGGTCGAGGTAAAACGCATCATTGGATGCTCCTTTGAGTCGAGGACGAACGGCGATTCTCAGGGGGTTTGAGGCACAGCGTACAGCTCAAGTTCACTTTTGCATCTATAAAGCCTGGAAATTCGTTATCAGCAACAGCAGCTGCGGCCCGATGACCGTTCATCTGTGCTAGCATCGGCGGCCTGGCTATTTAACGGCGCGTTCAAAGCGGCCTTGCCACGTTGTTTTTTTTCACTCCAGTCACTCTGGTTCGATTATCGGTTGGCCGAAAGGCTCCTGCCGCTGTAAGGCAGGCGTTCAGCATTGAGCGGCCTGGTGTTGGATCTTGTACTGGCTCATCCCAACCCACGTGACCTTTGGTAGGGGTCACCACTAGGAGAGGAGGCGCCATGCCAACTATTACTCTTCCCGACGGCAGTCAGCGTTCATTCGATCATCCGGTTTCCGTATCCGAGGTCGCCGCATCCATTGGCGCAGGCCTGGCCAAAGCCACCGTGGCCGGTAAGGTCGACGGCAAGCTGGTCGATGCCAGCGACCTGATCACCACCGATGCCAGCCTGCAAATCATCACGCCCAAGGATCAAGAAGGGCTGGAGATCATTCGCCACTCTTGCGCGCACTTGATTGGCCATGCGGTCAAGCAACTGTACCCGACAGCGAAAATGGTGATCGGTCCGGTCATCGAAGAAGGCTTTTATTACGATATCGCCTACGAGCGTCCTTTTACTCCGGACGACCTCGCGGCCATCGAGCAGCGCATGCACGCGCTGATCGAAAAAGACTACGACGTGATCAAGAAGGTCACGCCGCGCGCCGAAGTGATCGACGTGTTCACCGCTCGAGGCGAAGACTACAAGTTGCGTCTGGTGGAAGACATGCCGGACGAACAGGCCATGGGTCTGTACTACCACGAAGAATACGTCGACATGTGCCGTGGCCCGCACGTGCCGAACACGCGTTTCCTCAAGTCGTTCAAGTTGACCAAGCTGTCCGGCGCCTACTGGCGCGGCGACGCCAAGAACGAGCAATTGCAGCGCATCTACGGCACTGCTTGGGCTGACAAGAAGCAGTTGGCCGCTTATATCCAGCGCATCGAAGAAGCCGAAAAACGTGACCACCGCAAAATCGGCAAGCGCCTGAACCTGTTCCACCTCCAGGAAGAAGCGCCGGGCATGGTGTTTTGGCACCCGAACGGTTGGACCCTGTATCAAGTGCTTGAGCAGTACATGCGCAAGGTTCAGCGCGAAAATGGTTACTTGGAAATCAAGACACCGCAAGTGGTTGATCGCAGTCTGTGGGAGAAGTCCGGGCACTGGGCCAACTACGCCGACAACATGTTCACTACCGAGTCGGAAAGCCGCGATTACGCCATTAAGCCTATGAACTGCCCATGCCACGTGCAGGTGTTCAACCAAGGCCTGAAGAGCTACCGCGAGTTGCCGATGCGCCTCGCGGAGTTCGGTGCCTGCCACCGCAACGAGCCATCGGGTGCGCTGCACGGCATCATGCGTGTGCGCGGCTTTACGCAGGATGACGCTCATATCTTCTGCACAGAAGAGCAGATGCAGGCTGAGTCGGCAGCATTTATCAAGCTGACCATGGACGTTTATCGTGATTTCGGCTTTACCGAAGTTGAGATGAAGCTGTCCACTCGTCCGGAAAAACGCGTCGGTTCCGACGAGCTGTGGGATCGCGCCGAGGCAGCATTGGCCGCAGCCCTTGATAGTGCGGGCCTTGCATACGACCTGCAGCCGGGTGAGGGAGCTTTCTACGGTCCTAAGATCGAATTCTCGCTGAAAGATTGCCTTGGCCGTGTCTGGCAATGTGGTACCTTGCAGCTCGATTTTAACCTGCCGATCCGTCTGGGAGCCGAATACGTCTCCGAAGACAATAGCCGTAAGCACCCGGTCATGCTGCACCGGGCGATCCTCGGTTCGTTCGAGCGGTTCGTCGGGATCCTGATCGAGCACTACGAGGGTGCATTCCCTGCGTGGCTGGCTCCGACCCAGGCAGTGATCATGAATATCACTGATAAACAGGCAGATTTTGCCGCTGAAGTTGAAAAAACTCTCAACGAAAGCGGATTTCGTGCCAAGTCCGACTTGAGAAATGAAAAGATCGGCTTTAAAATCCGCGAGCATACTTTGCTCAAGGTTCCCTATCTTTTGGTTATCGGAGATCGGGAAGTCGAGATGCAGACTGTCGCTGTGCGTACTCGTGAAGGTGCTGACCTGGGCTCGATGCCCGTCGCCCAGTTCGCTGAGTTCCTCGCGCAAGCGGTTTCCCGGCGTGGTCGCCCAGATTCGGAGTAATTATTATTAAGCGTGAAATGAGACAAGATAAACGAGCTGCACCGAAAGCCCCGATCAACGAGAATATCTCGGCACGCGAGGTTCGGTTAATTGGCGCTGACGGCGAGCAGATTGGCATCGTCTCGATTGATGAAGCGCTTCGTATCGCTGAAGAGTCCAAATTGGACCTGGTGGAAATCTCCGCCGACGCAGTCCCGCCTGTTTGCCGGGTGATGGACTACGGCAAATCGATCTTCGAAAAGAAGAAGCAGATTGCTGCGGCGAAGAAGAACCAGAAGCAGATTCAAGTAAAAGAAATCAAGTTTCGTCCAGGGACGGAGGAAGGGGATTACCAGGTAAAACTGCGCAACCTGGTACGTTTCCTGAGTGATGGGGACAGGGCCAAGGTATCCTTGCGATTCCGCGGCCGTGAGATGGCCCACCAGGAGCTGGGGATGGAACTCCTCAAGCGGGTTGAAGCTGACCTGCTCGAGTACGGTTCGGTCGAACAGCATCCTAAGATGGAAGGACGCCAGCTGATCATGGTCATCGCCCCGAAAAAGAAGAAGTAATCAACAGGGCACGGCAGGCCTTCTGATTATGTTTATCAACTGAATGCGGAGTATCCGAACATGCCAAAGATGAAGACTAAAAGTGGTGCTGCTAAGCGGTTTCTGAAAACTGCTAACGGTATCAAGCACAAGCACGCTTTCAAGAGCCACATCCTGACCAAAATGTCGACCAAGCGTAAGCGTCAACTGCGCGGTAGCAGCTTGCTGCATCCGTCTGACGTGGCAAAAGTCGAGCGCATGCTGCGCCTTCGTTAATTTTTGGATCAAGAATAGAGGAAGTAACTCATGGCTCGTGTAAAGCGTGGCGTCATTGCCCGTAAACGTCACAAAAAAATTCTGAAACTTGCTAAAGGCTACTACGGCGCGCGTTCACGCGTATTCCGTGTTGCCAAGCAAGCGGTAATCAAGGCAGGCCAATACGCCTACCGTGACCGTCGTCAGAAAAAACGTCAGTTCCGCGCTCTGTGGATCGCTCGTATCAACGCTGGTGCTCGTGTTAACGGTCTGTCCTACAGCCGTTTCATCGCTGGCCTGAAAAAAGCGTCCATCGAGATCGACCGTAAGGTTCTGGCTGATCTGGCAGTGAACGAAAAAGCGGCGTTTGCTGCGATTGTCGAGAAAGCTAAAGCCACCTTGGCTTAAGTACCCCCGACAGTCACCGCGGGCTGCTCCTGCAGCCCAAGGTGTTAAACGTCATAAATAGGGGAAGAGCCTTAAAGCTCTTCCCCTATTTCGTATCTGGAGTCTGTACATGGAAAACCTGGACGCGCTCGTCGCTCAAGCTCTCGAGGCTGTGCAAAGCGCTGAAGATATCAATGCCCTGGAGCAAATCCGGGTTCACTACCTTGGCAAAAAGGGTGAATTGACTCAGGTGATGAAGACCCTGGGAAATTTGCCGGCTGAAGAGCGTCCGCAAGTCGGTGCGCTGATCAACGTCGCCAAGGAGCGTGTCACAGAGGTTCTCAATGCGCGTAAGGCGTCGCTCGAGGAGGCCGATCTTGCGGCCAAGCTCGCCGCCGAATCCATTGACGTCACCTTGCCTGGCCGTGGTCAGGCCTCGGGCGGTCTGCATCCGATCACACGGACTCTGGAACGTATCGAACAGTTCTTCACCCATATTGGCTACGGCATTGCCGAAGGCCCTGAGGTCGAAGATGACTATCACAACTTCGAAGCACTCAACATCCCAGGCCACCACCCGGCCCGGTCGATGCATGATACCTTCTATTTCAACGCCAATATGCTGCTGCGCACCCATACCTCGCCGGTACAGGTCCGCACCATGGAAGCGAACAAGCCGCCGATCCGCATCGTCTGCCCAGGCCGTGTGTACCGCAGCGACTCCGATATTACCCACTCGCCGATGTTCCATCAGGTCGAAGGCCTGCTGGTAGATCGCGATATCAACTTCGCCGACCTTAAAGGCACGATCGAAGAATTCCTGCGGGTGTTCTTCGAGAAAGAGCTGGCGGTGCGTTTCCGTCCCTCGTTCTTCCCGTTCACCGAGCCGTCCGCTGAGGTCGACATGGAGTGCGTGATGTGCAGCGGTAAAGGCTGCCGCGTGTGCAAGCAGACCGGCTGGCTGGAAGTCATGGGCTGCGGCATGGTTCACCCGAATGTGTTGCGCATGTCCGGGATCGACCCGGAAGAGTTCTCGGGCTTTGCCTTCGGCATGGGCGTAGAGCGCCTGGCTATGCTGCGTTACGGGGTGAACGACTTGCGTCTGTTCTTCGACAACGACTTGCGATTCCTCGCGCAATTTCGCTAGTCGTAACGAATCTTTAGGAGAGCAGGATGAAATTCAGTGAACAATGGCTGCGTGGCTGGGTAAGCCCGCAGGTAGATCGCGACGAGCTGGTTGCTCGTTTGTCGATGGCCGGCCTTGAGGTCGATAGCGTTACGCCGGCCGCCGGTGTTTTCAGTGGCGTGGTAGTGGGCGAGGTGCTGAGCACCGAGCAGCACCCGGATGCTGACAAATTGCGTGTGTGCCAAGTGAGCAACGGCGCGGAAACCTTTCAGGTCGTGTGCGGAGCGCCCAATGTGCGCCCGGGCCTGAAGATTCCTTTCGCCATGATCGGCGCCGAGTTGCCAGGCGACTTCAAAATCAAGAAGGCCAAACTGCGCGGGGTCGAGTCCAACGGCATGCTGTGTTCCCAGGCGGAACTGCAGGTGGGTGAAGGTAACGATGGTTTGATGGAGCTGCCGGCCGATGCGCCGGTAGGTCAGGACATCCGCGTCTACCTGGAGCTGGAGGATGCCAGCATCGAGGTCGATCTGACCCCGAACCGCGGTGACTGCCTGTCCCTCGCCGGTCTGGCCCGTGAAGTCGGGGCTCTGTACAACGTGCCGGTCACTCGACCCGTAGTGGCTGCCGTGCCTGCGGTGCATGACGAAGTGCGCCCGATCGAAGTGCTGGCACCGAGTGCTTGCCCACGTTATCTGGGCCGTGTGATCCGGAATGTCGACCTGTCCAAGCCTACCCCGTTGTGGATGGTCGAGCGTCTGCGTCGCGCTGATGTCCGTAGCATCGACGCTGCCGTCGATATCACCAACTACGTGATGCTGGAGCTGGGCCAGCCGTTGCACGCATTTGATCTCGCCGAAATCAACGGCGGCATTCGTGTGCGCATGGCCGAAGAAGGCGAAGAGCTGGTACTGCTCGACGGCCAGGAAGTG
This sequence comes from Pseudomonas sp. S4_EA_1b, assembly GCF_016307435.1. Taxonomy (NCBI): domain Bacteria; kingdom Pseudomonadati; phylum Pseudomonadota; class Gammaproteobacteria; order Pseudomonadales; family Pseudomonadaceae; genus Pseudomonas; species Pseudomonas sp. S4_EA_1b. Next base: position 15,032 of record NZ_JAEILC010000150.1, read on the forward strand.
GCCCTGCGTGCCGATACACTGGTCATCGCCGACCACTCTCGCGCCCTGGCGATTGCGGGCGTGATGGGTGGCGAGCACAGCGGCGTGTCCGCGACCACCCGCGACGTATTCCTGGAAAGTGCGTTCTTCGATCAGATCGCCATTGCTGGTAAAGCTCGCTCCTACGGCTTGCACACCGATGCTTCGCACCGCTACGAGCGCGGTGTGGACTGGAAGCTGGCCCGTGAAGCCATGGAGCGCGCCACTGGCCTGCTGTTGGAGATTACCGGCGGTGAAGCCGGCCCAATCACCGAAGCTGTCAGCGAACAGCATCTGCCAAGTGTGGCGCCGATTACCCTGCGCGCTAAAAGCGTTGAGCAGATGCTTGGCCTGGTGATCGAGCCTGCGGAAATCGAGCAGTTGTTGTCAGCCCTCGGCCTTGGCATTGCTAAGGGCGGGGAAGGGCAGTGGCAGGTAGAAGTGCCAAGCCATCGCTTCGATATCAGCCTTGAAGTCGACCTGATCGAAGAACTGGCGCGCCTGTACGGTTATAACCGTTTGCCGGTCCGTTACCCGCAGGCTCGTCTTGCTCCTCAGCCCAAGGCTGAGGCGCGTGCGTACTTGCCTGAGCTGCGTCGTCTGCTGGTTGCTCGTGGTTACCAAGAAGCGGTGACCTACAGTTTCATCGATCCAAAGCAGTTTGAACTGTTCAATCCAGGCGTCGAGCCGCTGTTGCTGGCCAACCCGATCTCCAACGATATGGCCGCCATGCGTTCGTCTCTGTGGCCAGGCTTGGTGAAAGCGCTTTCTCACAACCTGAACCGCCAACAAGATCGCGTGCGGCTGTTCGAAAGTGGCCTACGTTTTGTAGGGCAGTTGGATGGCTTGAAGCAAGAGCCGATGCTGGCCGGTGTGGTCTGTGGCAGCCGGTTGCCGGAGGGCTGGGCCCAAGGCCGCGAAGCAGTGGACTTCTTCGACGTTAAGGCTGACGTAGAAGCCGTGCTGGGCTTTGCCGGTGCGTTGGACGCGTTCACCTTTGTTCCGGGTAGCCACCCGGCGCTGCATCCGGGCCAGACTGCGCGCATCGAGCGTGAGGGACGTTTGGTCGGTTTCGTCGGCGCTATTCACCCGGAACTGTCGAAAACTCTCGGCCTTGATCGCCCGGTATTTGTATTCGAGCTGGTGTTGGCTGAAGTGGCGACTGGCAAGATGCCCAAATTCAGCGAGTTGTCGCGTTTCCCTGAAGTGCGCCGAGACTTGGCGCTGATCGCCGATCGCGATGTCGCCGCTACTGCCGTTCTGGATGTAATCCGTGAAAATGCAGGGGAATGGCTGACGGACCTCAGGCTATTTGATGTCTATCAGGGTAAAGGTATTGATCCGCATAGAAAAAGCCTCGCAGTCGGCTTGACCTGGCAGCATCCATCGCGCACTCTTAATGACGATGAGGTGAATACCACGACACAAAATATCCTCACCTCGCTTGAACAAAGGTTAAACGCCACGTTAAGGAAGTGACGTATGGGGGCTTTGACGAAAGCTGAGATGGCGGAACGTCTGTACGAAGAGCTGGGTCTTAACAAGCGCGAGGCCAAGGAATTGGTCGAGCTGTTTTTTGAAGAGATCCGCCATGCTCTGGAAGACAACGAACAGGTCAAATTGTCTGGTTTCGGCAATTTTGACCTGCGGGACAAACGCCAGCGGCCTGGCCGCAATCCAAAAACGGGAGAAGAAATCCCGATCACGGCTCGCCGTGTGGTCACCTTTCGTCCAGGGCAGAAGTTGAAGGCCCGAGTTGAGGCTTATGCTGGAACCAAGTCATAACGACGAACTACCCGTCATCCCAGGCAAGCGCTACTTCACCATTGGTGAAGTCAGCGAGCTGTGTGCGGTAAAGCCGCACGTGCTGCGCTATTGGGAGCAGGAGTTTCCTCAACTCAACCCCGTCAAACGCACCGGGAACCGTCGGTATTATCAGCGCCAGGATGTGCTGATGATCCGACAGATCCGCGCGTTGCTGTACGACCAAGGGTTCACCATCAGTGGTGCGCGTCAGCGCATGTCCGGTGATGAAGCCAAGGACGACACCACTCAGTACAAACAACTGATCCGCCAGATGATCTCCGAACTCGAAGATGTGCTGGTGGTTTTGAAGAAGTAAATCCGGCTTTTAAAATACTTCCACATTTCAAAAGCTTGCGGTATATTCCTGATCGCTTCGTTGCGAAGCGAACCCAGTAACACGCCTAGTCGGGGCGTAGCGCAGTCCGGTAGCGCACTAGCATGGGGTGCTAGGGGTCGAGTGTTCGAATCACTCCGTCCCGACCATATTTTTCAATGACTTAGCCCGGTTCGGAAACGACCGGGCTTTGTTGTTTCTGGGCTTTGATCATTTTGGTCACCGTTGGGTCACCGTTAGCAAAAAGCTCGTAAAGTGCCATTCGGGGCTTCGTCGCGTTGAAACCTGTCAAGGCTGATCAGTTCTGACTGTATTGGCTGCGATCTTTTCCTTTTCGCGAACTTTCTCTCGGCGAGCACTGGCTGACATCGACACGGCGAGCTGTCTTCAGATTTTTTCTGATCACCACCAGAAGGATATGGCAAATCCGGGTGAGTTCGATCACCAACTGCTTACGGTGGGTGTTTTCGTCCTGCAGCTGGCAGAGTTCCCGTACCTGTCGGAACAGTGAAGGTGGGTGGCGCCAGCCAGATGGTCTCAGGAGGCGGCGCAAGCGCGAACCCATCACGTTTGAATTGCTTGGGCGGAGGTCGTCGCGTGATGAGCATTGTGGGAGGTCGATTTTTCTGGTGTTCGGAGGCAGGCCCGAACTGGGTAGTCAGGCGAAGCTCGAAGCGAATGGCAAAGTAAGGTTTTCTCGAAGCTCGTCACATTGAGTAGATTTGATGTGGCTGCGCCCATCCATCGTGAGTGCATGCTTGCTCGTAGACGCTACTATGACCAAGGACGCCCGTTCCTGAAGCGACACTGCCTTATCCCGATCTGAACGAGCCAAGTCGAGTTGTGTGTTAAGCAAGCATCTATGGACGCCCGGATAGCCTCTGTATATGGTTCAATCAATCTTGTGATCGCGGTGTAATTCGCAATGGAGCTTACCCAGGAGGGGGGCCGTGTCTTCGAGTAGTGCTTATCATCCAGGTCCGGTAGAACCAACTCCACAGCAGCGCTTGCTACTGATGGATGACGTGCAGTGGGAGTCGTTTATAGAGCGCTGCGCACGCCAGCTCGAGAAGGAGGGCCAATACGCGCAGGTTCTGAAGCTAGGAGGCGCAAATGACAAGGGGCGAGATATATGCGGGTACACGGTACATCCACCTGCTTCGGATACTTGGGACCTATACCAAGCTAAGTATTACAGCAGCACTCTCTCCCCGAGCCAAATCGTAGGTGAGTTGGCCAAGTTTCTTTCCTGCGTGCAGGACGGAAGCTATACCTGTCCAAGGCGCTATTATCTTTGTGCGCTACGAATTGGGGCGACTTTGCTCGATTACCTCCTGAATCCAGAAAGCATGCGCACCTGGATACTGGCGCAATGGGAGGAAAAAAAAGGCGAATTCGGTACGTTCAAGCGGAGTCTAGATCCGGCGCTAAAGTTATTTGTGCAGACATTTCCCTTCGAAATTATTGGCCGCCGTACTCCCGAAGAACTGCTGGAGATTCATTCGAGAAATCAGACGCAGCACTGGGAGCACTTCGGCGTGCTTGACGTGCGTGGAGCGAACCCGCAAATTCCCGAGGAACCAGACCCCATTGAACAGCGGTATGTTGATGCGCTACTGCTGGTGTATGAGGAGCAGTGTGGAAACTGCGTTGCTGGGGTGCCCGAGATCCCTCGGAATTTGAAGAGACATTTCGTGGCACAACGTCGGCTGTTCTACAGCGCTGAGGGGTTGAACCGTTTCAGTAGAGATAAGCTATCCGGTGCCTTTGATGGGCTCCTCACTGAAGTCGAGATTGGTATTGGCGGTATAGTGGCAACGCCTCACGATAGCGGCATGATTAGGTTAACGGAGACATTGGCCATCGCCAATGCACTTCAAGTTGTTAACAACCCCTTGCATGCTCGGTTGCAGGCCGGTGACCTCCAAGGTGCCTGTCATCATCTTGCCAACCAAGATCGCCTGAGCTGGACAGACACCGATGAGTAGCTCAGAAGTCTTCAATACCCCGTTCGAGCTAGGACTGCGAATGGTCTTTCTGCTGAACGCGCTGCATCCACGGAAGGCTGATTTACAGACCCTGATGTATCTGGATTATGCAGTCATCTACACCGGCGACTTGAATGGACCGCCAAGTCTGCACACACCGGTTCCGCTGCGTGGTGCCGAATACATTAGTCGGCGAGAAATAATTGAGCAGGGTCTGTATCTCATGGCATTCAGAGCATTTGTCGACGCTATGGCTACACAAGAGGGGATCAAGTATGGCATTGGTGAGAGTGGACCGGCCCTCGTTGACCTCCTAGGAGGTCAGTACAACAAGGATTTACGTGATCGATGTAACTGGGTTTCGGAACACTTTGGGGGGTACACCGATTTTCAGCTAGAAGAAATTTTTGGAGCTAAGGGAAGACTTTGGCGAACACATTTCATTGGGAAGGAAGGCTTGCCGAGGGCAGTATGAGAATCGCAATCCATGGACTGGTGCTCACCGGCCCCGATAAACCCAATGCCGAACTGAAACCCGGCGGGGAGTCGCACCTTGTATTTGGTCCGACTGATACGGGCAAGTCTTATATTGAGGAATGCATAGCCTACTGCTTAGGTAGCGACGAACATCCGCGAAATGTTGGCTTTTCAGAGGGCTATACTCGCGCTGCTCTACAAGTCCTCGGACCGGATGGATCTGAGTACACTTTCTTTCGGGATCTCTTGGAGGAGCGTCAAGTCGTTTACTCGGGCTTCCATTCTTTGCCACCGCTATCGTCTCAATCCCCTGTCGCAGAAGAAATCGGCCCATATCTAATTGAATGGGGTAAGGCGTCAGGGAACAGGATTCTCGTTAAAGCCGGAACTCTCGGTAACGTGACTGCAAACGACCTGCGCTTTTTGAGTCTTTTTGACGAAATTCGTACCTTAGATAAGGTCCCGTTGAAAGGGAAAGACAAGCTTCTCAAGATGCGCTTTCAGTCAGTGATTATGCTGGCTTTGATTGGAGTGGATGATTCGGGAGCGACTCTCACAGTTAAAACTGATCAACGTAATATCGCTAAAGGTCATGTGCAGGCGATCGAAGACGAGTTGAAAGCGCTACATGCCGATATTCCGAGCACATGGTCCAAAGAGGACTGCGCAGAAGGACTTACAAAGATCGAGCATGAGCTTCGAGAAGTCGGGACATTCCTTAGGACTAACGCTCAGGAGTTAACGGAGCTAAAGACAGCGCACGAAAGTCTCGAAGACGGCCTTAGGGATGTGCAGGCAGAGCTTGCCGAGGTATTAGAAGCGAAAGACCGGTTTGTGCTTCTGGACGAGAAATATCAAAACGACGTACATCGACTCAGTTCGTTGATCACGGCCTCGGAGATTGTCGAAACGTTCGAATCCCAGCCCTGCCCACTGTGTCGGACGGATCTGAATCATAAGCGTAACTATGCCCAACTAGAACAGGGCGACATGCTACGGGAGGCGGCTCGGGCTGAGGTATCAAAGATCAATGCTCTGAGGCAGGGGCTTGCGATCGCACTATCAGATATCGATGAAGACATCGTGAGTTCACGCTGTCGGGAAACGAGCTTTCAGCGTGAAACGGCTGCCAACCTGAGCGAGCAAGCTAGGCTTCTTCGCCCGGCTTCGCCAAATATAGAAGCTGACTATTTAGGTACGCTTACCGCACGACGAACTGAGATGGCCATGGCAGCCAGGAACTTCGAGAGGATTGATACGCTCAATGCGCGTCTTGTTGGTATGAAGGCAAAGACGAAGCGACAAAAACAATCGATCTCACGCGACTTCTCTACTAGCGCCACTGAGCTCTGTCGCCGAATCTCGGAGCTGCTGACGGCATGGGGTGTACCAATGGTGGAGTCGGTCCATTTTGACGAAGACGACGCTGATATCCACATCAACAACCGACAGCGCGTGTCGTTCGGAAAGGGTAAGCGCGGGATCTTCCTGACCGCGTTGGCTGTTGCATTAATGGAACGTGCACTTCACCAGGGAAATCCTCACCTTGGATTGATCGTCATCGACTCCCCAGTGGTTACTTACAAAGATCCAAAGCACGGCAGCAACAATCCGGAAGAGGCTCTTGATCCGACCGTTAAGGACAAATTCTATACTTGGCTCGCGGATCGCCAGGAGTCTGGTCAGATCATTGTGCTAGAAAATGAGGAGCCAGACGGTCAGTTGCAGATGCGTCTCGCCCATACAGAGTTTGTTGGCGTAGGTGAAGCAGAGGGTCGTCGTGGCTTTTTCCCGATTTAGCATCGTGCCAATCCCTATAACGGTACTTTGCTAAGGGTAGTACGTAACTTGGACTGATCATTCCGTCTGCAGTGTTACCTCTTAGCGCAATATAATGCTCAAGTCGTGTGACCCGGCGATCAGCCGGGTTAAAGTCGAAAACATCATCGATTTTGTCTACGACGAGTACATGTTTCGGCCACGCTGCTAAATAGGTAAAGCAAATTAACGGTGTGTAGAAGCTAGGGATTGGACGACCACGTCGACACCACCCGACTCAGTGAGTTTGGTTGCGTCGACGTGGTGGAGCATCTTTCTGTGCAGCACCAGCAAGTCACGGCGGAACCAGCATCGATTCTGATTCCGCATTGCAGATGGCCTTCGAGTAATGCACAAGCAGCCCACCTCAAAATTGTAAGCGGGCTAATAGATGGCCTTGTTTCAATCAACCCCCATCGCCTTAAATACAGCCTCTACTGGTTCGCCATAAAAGCTGGTCTGAAACTTGGTAAACAGTTCGGCTGGGATGCTGGGGATGTCCTTGGCACTGCTCATAGGAAGCGCAACGCGCTTTCCTCCCGCGTCGAAAGCCACTTGCAGGCACTCGGCGATACTTTCAACTGGCGTGATGCTGCCGCCCAAGCTCATATCACCGAGCACGACCATTTGACCTTGCGCAGGCCTGCCCATTAGGCCTGAAGCAAAAGCTACTAAGCTGGGTAGGGCCATATGAGTAAGAGGGCCGGTGTTTTGCAGTTCAACGACATGTAAATGGAAGTCGTGCTCCAGCACCTTAGCCGAAGCGCTGATGCGCGAGGCGTTGGCCTTGAAGTAGTCAAAGGCAATTTTCACCTGTTCTTTGGCAGAGCTGGAATTCCATAGACCTGAGGTAGCCAGCTTGCCAGTACCCTTGGTCACCTGCAGTTCAATCCTATATAGCCCAGGCATGCCTTTGCCGCTCAAGCCTATAGTGTGGATAAAACCGGGCTTTCCTGGCCCTTCAGGGATCAGACCACCACCGCCTTGCTCTTTCACGGTGACGAAGTGCTCTTCGAGGGTTTCGTTGTCGATGTAGCTAAAGTGAACATCGTAGAACTCCATTCCACCGATCTTCTTTAGTTGTTCTTTCACGCGGCGGCGGACCTGAAGTGCGTATTCGAGGCACTGGCGCACGTCTTCTTTGGTGAACACATCGTGCGGGTAGAGCAGCTTGAGCAGACCGGATACAGTTTTGCGTACTGCGATCACATCACGTTGATTAAGGTTGTTACCCAATTTGAAGTGTTTGTCTATGGCGTCCGCAAAGCTGCGCTTGCGCATTTCGCGGAAAAACTCAGCCAGGTAATCGACGATCAGTCCGTATCTATTGGTGAAAAATTCCGGGCGCATTTTTGGGATTTCCCAGCCAGGAATGTAAGCGTGAAATCGGTCGAAAAAGGCGGCGTCGATCATCTGCTCAGGGAAGGGGGCCAACAGGTGACTAGTTTTCACCAGCGACTCGACGCTCTGATTGATGTTTCCGACGAAGACCATGGAAGCGGAGGCTTCCATCTGCTCACGGCCACGACCGAAGGAGCCGGAGGCCATGAAGTCCTTCATGATTTGCACGCCGTCCCTGTCCTTGAAGTTGATGCCTGCCACCTCATCGAATGCCACTACATCCCAAAGACCGACCAGACCGATACGGCGACTGCTCATGTTGTAGAACAGGTTAGCGACGGTGGTTTGGCCGCCAGAAACAAGCATGCTATTCGGTGAGCATTCCTTGTAGATGTGGCTCTTGCCGGTACCGCGGGGGCCGAGCTCGCAAACGTTGTAGTTGTTCTCCACGAAGGGAACCATGCGGGCCAGCAAATGCCACTGTACTGACTCATCCAGGGTCGAGGGCTCCATGCCGATGGAGCGGATCAAGGCCTCGCGCCATTGCGATGTGTTCAGGGCGGCGCGCCCGGTGAACAACTCCTGCATGTTCATATTCGGCATCTGGATCGGCTTGAGCAGCGTGACGCCAAACGGTGATCCAGATTGGCCTTCCTCGTGGTAATAGCTCAGCGTTGCGATCACCCAGATACCGCCAACAAGGAGCTTCTCGTATTCCTTGACGATGCCGGCAGAGATCTCCGCGTCCTTGATGCCGAGGTTGCTGAACGAGGCTTCGTAGCGATCTTTTTTCTCATTCAGACGCACGGTGACTCGGTCGATCACCTTGTACGTACCGCGCTCGCGAACTAGAGACTTGACCTTCTCAGCCTCATCCGGGCGAACGTAGTTTTCGGCTAAAATTGTCTTCACATTCTTCAGTCCGTGCTCGATCACCTCTGAGTCATCGGACGCGCAGTACATACCCAGCAAGTACTCAAGCACATAAACCGGTACGTTAGCGCCTTCCTTGATCAGCTTGGTCAGGTCCTTGCGCACCACGCGACCGGTGAAGTGCTCGTTGAGCAATTGATCGAGATCTTTATCCACTTGGGTTTCCATCTAGTCTCGTACTCTCAAAAAAAGTCGTCAGTGAAGGCCAGGTCAATCGTCACACGGTAGCGCTCAAGCTCGATGTTCAGATCTTTATCGCGGATCACCAGGAAGTAATCTTTCTGCCGGTCGAAGTCACTGCCTGATAGTGACAGGCGTACCTGCTTAAGGCGCTCGGTCATGGAGTCCGTCGCGCAATCAAACGTTACAACCTCCTCGCTGGAGACTGACTGCTCCCCTTCGTAGATCGCAACAGCAACCGTTACTGGAAGCACCTGTTCGTTGACTGACTCGGTCTGAATCAGGTCAAAGCGCTGGATATTGGTGACCATCTTCAGGGCTGATTTCGGTGAGATCACGCCGACTTTACGTTTGGTGCGTTTCTCCGCTTTCTCACCGCGCAACTGGTTGACCATCAGCACAGGCACAACGATTTCCTGAGGCATGGCCCCGCCATGGACGAAGCGTGCACCTCCGACAAAGTGGAAACGATTCGCGCCTTTGGGTATCCAAAACTGAGTGTCTGATGTTGTGCCCGCGGTCTGCTTGGTCGATCCCTGCCAGACATCCTTGGCAGCAGGCAGAGTATGGCCAATGACATAGCGCTTCTTACTCTTGATCGCACTATCCGGCATCTCTGCGAGTGAGGTGCGATCCGCCGCCTCAAGCTTGCTCTGCTGGAAGAGGAACCCATGATCGGCCGTGATCAACACCGTGCTGGTGTTAAAGTGCATGAGGATCTTGCGGGTCAGCTCAGTCAGCTCCTCAATGGCGAACTCGACGTGATGGAAGGTATCCACCTCGGAGCCACCGCCCTTGTCACTGCGGTCATCGATCACATTGTGATAGACGTATACCAGTTGCTGATCCTTCAGCGCTTCACGCCCAGCGTCACGGGACCACTCTTTGACTTGAAGTGCGGTCACGGCCATGCCGCCATGCTGGGCAAGAACCTTGTCGCGAGCGATGGTGTTGCCCGTATTGAGTCCGTCTACAAAAACACCATCACTGCCCTCGCGATATTCCAGCGTCTGATGTGGCAGCAGGGACGCCATGCCCAACGTGGTGTAACTCGGCAATACGCCCAATTGGCTATTCAGGCTGGCTTTGCTGTAACGCTTTTCATTGATGCGCTGGCACAGCTCGACGGCGGCTTCATAGCGGAAGGCATCGCTGATGATTACTACAACACGCTTGCTACGATGCCCCTCCAACATGGGCGCTACCCAACGCTCATAGAAATTATGCTGGTTAGGAATGCCAGGTATTTTCCAGTGCTCCAAGCGCTGTTCGGCCTCAACGCGGTCGCCCCAGGAGCGTCCGAGCTGATCGAGATACCAATACGCATAGCACTGCTCGACGGCCTCATCGAGCTTCTTCAGCAGCTCGACGTGGGCGCGTTGAGAGGCGGCGAAATAATGGCGATAAGCCGTGTCAAAGCGATACAGCTCGCTCTCATAGGCTTTGTATAGTGCCTCTGAACTGGTGAAGTGGAAGCCTGCAGCGTGCTGGTGGCGCAGCGTAAACAGGTCGATTGCAGCCGACAGCGCCGTGTATAGCAGCCGGTACTTGCGGCGTGTCTCATCGTCCTTATGGCGAGTCGCCCAATAGTTATCCAGTCGCTCGGAAATGATCTTCGCAAACAGACCGAGGTCGCGCGGATCTGCCTCCGGAATAGCCTTGGTCAGATCGACAATGATCTGCCGCTCGACGGCTTCGAAGGTTGCAACATTGGCCAAGCTCTCCAACGAGATTTCACCAATCTTCTGGGTGATATGCAGGGCCTCACCGACCCAGCCGGAAATCTCATCGTAGGCTTGGTAAAACCGTGAGCTGTCACGCCAGCGGGAAAGCAGTGCACGTGAAGTAGCGCGTGCGCTGGCTGAGGGAATAGCAATCGCGGATGCCCAGCTGGGTATATCGCCGATGCTTTCGCAGAACCCGGTTGCTAGCAGTCGAATTAGGAAATTCCCAAAGCTGAAGGGTTTATCGCCACTGATTTCTTCGATGGAGGCTGGATAGCCTACCTCGTCACGCAGGGCCTGCAGCAACGCAGGCATCAGGTCGAGCTTGTACAGTTCATCGATGACCGCTGGATTCTGCTCAAGACCCAGATCGTCACGTACGGCACCATCGGCCAAAGTGCAAAGCAGCGTCATGACGTCACTGCCACTTGCACCCAGCACAACGGCAATCATCGCCAGATCCAGCTCATGCTCAGTGTCAGTTGGTTGGATCAAACGCTTCACGCTAGCTAGACGAACCTTGCTGCCAAGGAAGCGCTCACGTTTGGTTAGATGTTCACGAAGCACCTGCTGGTGTAAGCCCAGGTCATTGAATATCAGTGACACTTTGTCAGCGTAGAAACTGCGCGAGTACAGCTTGATGTCCAGCAGCCAGTCATCATTCGCGTCTGGTTCGGCGCAAGGGAAATAGAGTAGGTACTTACTTTCAGTGTCCTCAAGCTCCAGCTTGAGCTTGGTACCGAAGGTGGAATGCCCGTGCATGTTCAGCACCTGAACGCCGGGCAGATCGAGCTGGCCGAGTTCATCCGTGAAGCCCTGCTCAGGGTCGTACCAGAAAACGATGCGGTGATTTTCTTTGAAGAATGCCTGATTCAGGCCTTGGGTCAGTTGTTGGGTGTTCATGCACTTATTCGCCTAAGCCTGAAACAGGAAACGAGAGGTCAGCGAGGGACATGTCATCGTAAGACAACAATGCATCCCTGACGGCCCGAAACTCATCAATATGTACGTTTTTTCGGCGTAGATGTCGTCCTTGAAAACATCCGGAGATTTATTTCTCGAAAAGCCAGGGTTGTCACCATAGTTGTAATTCATGGCTGGCCTTGCAATGGTCCGAGTTCACCTGAGTTTGGTGAGCCAACTTCTTTAAACAGGGTAATAGCTTTCCACCCGTATTTGCTCTTGGTTTTGTCAAAAGACATAACGGCTGCGCCGGCAACCTCGGCGTCCCGCTGTACGCCTTCAACAAGACCTGGCGGGACAAAAATGTCGCCATTTACAAACCCAAATCCTTTTTCGCTTACTTTCAAGCTTCCTTTGAATAAACGGATATCCTGAGTTTCAATCACCTGTATATTCTCAACCGAAACGACATCATGACTCTCAGAGCCCATGTCGCAAAAGATCTTCACAAGAGTTCCAGGCTTAGGGATTTTTCGATTTTCAAATACAGCCTTTCGCGCAGAAAATTTAAGATCTCTGTGGATATAAATCGTGGCGCCTTTACCTGACTCGTGTACTGAAAAAAGTACACCTGACAAGTAGGTTGGTTTGGCCATGGCGTACTGATTGGCACCTATTGCGAGCTCCTCTACATGAGCATCAAGATCACTGGTATCCAGCGATGCGTCAAACCATGCAGATGACGTAAGCTCAACGATGCTGCCTTTAAGCGCCCAGCCATTATTGCTGTAGATTTTTGTCAGTTTTACCAGTGCCTTTGAGGCGTAATCATGCACGCCTGTCTGGGCAAGTAACTCCGCCAGTCGCACCAGTCCGGGGATGCTGAACTTGGGGTCGTGAGCGCAGGTTAAGCCGAAAGAGACTAGGCAAATAGCTTTTTCCGGTTCGTTTTCATAGGTCTTGGCCAAGCCAAACCATGCCCAGGATTCGCCGCGCTTGTTTCTGAGCACAGACAGATAGGCGTCTCGTGCCCTCACGATGTCGCCGGCAGTTACAAAAATCCTGGCTTTATCGTATTCAAGCCAAATCTTGCTTTTCGATGAGTCCTGAGTCTTATCCAGTGCGTAGTTTATAAGTGCGACGACTCGACCTGCCGGAAGGGGACTCTCTAAGCCTTTGTGCAGGTAATTGACGGCCACCATGCGTGCCAGTCGCAGTACAACGCTGGGTGACTCTCCTTTTTCTGTGCTGAATGGTTTGTGATCGTCTGGACTAAACAGTGCACGGCCGCGTTGCAAAATGAAGAGACAGATCGGATCGCAAAACTTTCCGATTTCACGGAAAAGATTCCACAGGCGGAAATCAATATTTTCACTTGGGAGCTCTAGCTGAAGGAGTTGAATGCGAGATGCCCAAAGATCAATCATCCGCTGCTCATTGGGATACGGCGTTTTGTTATCGCGTGTTTTGATAGGCTCCAGCAGCTTTTTCAGCTCTGAATAAATGACCCAAAACAGCGAAGTCTTTAGGAACGTGTTAGCAGAGTCTTTCTCCAATGCCTTGGAGCCTACCTGCCAGGCGCCTTCCAGATCCTCACGCGATTTGTGATCCCGAATATCATCAAAAATGCTCATGACTGCACCGCCAGAGCTTTCTCCAGTTGTTGTACGATACCTTCTGTGGACGCTTTCAAGACCCGTATGGAGCTGACCATTCCTTCCTTGTTAGCATCAACCTGGATTTCAATTCCTTCGTTATCAACTGCAAGCGTCAACTGCACCCGGTAACTGGCCTCCGTCCCCTCGATTATCACGAAGTTATACGCAGCCAATAGCTCCTGAAGTGTCTCGACAGCTTCAGCCAAGGTTTCGCTCTGTGGCTTGAAAGGCTTCATCAGCAGCTTTCTAATGGTTTTCTGTTCAATATCATTGCCGTCGATAAAAACCACGTTGGTGACGGCAAAGTTTTTGTCGTAATGCAGTCTGACTCGAATGTTTGTAGCGGCTGTTTGGTAAGAGAACGTGATGACCACCTGATAGCTATGCTCACGCCAGTCGCTAAGGCTCCAGTCTGAATCGGCAAGCCGTTCGCTTAGCTCAAGAAAAAGCGGGCGCAATGCCATGTCGCTGAAACCCGACGGCATAGCCATCGAGGCTTCCTGTTCTGTGGGGTGACGAAATGCGTCATAAAACAGACTGTGCTTGAGCGGGAAAGTACCAATTCTGATGTTATGGGCGCGGCTCACAGCTGCATTGCTCAGGGGACTGAGCAAGGGCATCTGTCGGACAGTGAAGGTCTCGTCAGCACCGACGGAGGCGGTATACAGCCATCGGAAATAGTCGGCGTTGTTGGGTTTTTCACTCGAAGCGCTGCGTGATGCATTTACCCAGACACTAGGCCAGCGACGCCCCTGAGCACGATGTAGAGTCAATGCATGAGCTGGACGGATAAGCGCTGCAGACAGATACCCATGCGCCTGAAGAACCTGGTATTCAAGCCTGTCATATTCGGCCCTTGCCTGCTTATAGCGGGGATCAGTCTTGTCCGGTAGTCGCTGCTTGTGCACTTCAAGCTCTGGCTTGGCAAGCTGTCCAGCGAGCACTTGGAGCGCCAGGTACTGGTCTCCGGTGATGTCAGGCCGATCAGCTTCAAAGTAATCTACCAAGTAGCGGAACTCCACTTCTCCCAAGCCTGGCAGCCGGCAACTGGCTCGCTGGAAGTGAAGGCGTATTGGCTCTTTGCGCCCACGAAGTTCAACAAAATGAGTTTCAAGACGCTCCTCAACAAGGCCGACAAGACCAATATCGCCGGAGTTGACCCAGCGAATCGTACTTTGATTGATTGCATCTGGCTCGGACGCGAGGATCGGTGTGCGGTTGTGAAAGTCAATCCGGTCACCCGCCGCTAATTTGGTCGGACTGAGATGCCCCAGAATCTTTGTTTTCACCGCGCCATTGACCTTGGCGGCTTGTTCATGAGTGCCACAAACCAGGATGGATTCAGCGCGGACATTGGATATGTCCGGCACCCAGCCCCTTGAATTGACGTTTTCAAGAATATCAAGACGCTTGCCTGACAGGCGTGGCAGCTTATTGAAGCGGCCTTTGTCTAAGCTATTCACGAGATGCGCCTGCAGTTTGCTTAGCGCGTCATCTCCGACATCTAGAATCTGTTCGGTCAACAGGTAGCTGACAACGCTGAGCCCTAACTGTTCCAGCATGTTGCCGCTGATCAGGGAACGCTGCAGTGATCCTCTAGGCATCTGATAGGGATCGCCGATAACCACAAAAGGTGTTTTATGCTTTGCAATAACCGAGAGAAAGTCATGAATCAGTCGACCGGAACCATAACGCCGGTCCCCCACATCAAACTCTTCGTCACTCAGCAGATGGGCATCCACCAATACAGGGATTTTGCCCTGTAAAAGGTGATCCTCTCTTATCTCGTGAATCCCTACTTTGCGACCGTCTTTAGTCTCAAAACGATTGGGCTGCTGGCTGTACAGCCAAGTATAGATAGAAACGGGCTGAGCTAAAGGGTGTTGATAGGTCGAGGAAATCCGTGCACTTGGGGTCAATAGGAGCAATTCGACACCGGCCTCTTCCAATGCATCCACAAGGTGGGGGAACAAGAAGCGCTTGCCGGTTGATGCCATGCCGGCGAGTCGAAATACGCCGCTGCCAGATTTCAGCCAGGTCGAGAACTCGCCCAATGCCTGACTCTGCTGCTGAGTCAATCTGTGTCCATCGCGCGCTGAGGTCTCCCGGCCGCTCAATCGATTGAGTTTGGGAGCGCCTGCCGGAACAAAAGGATCAATCCCCAGTTGAGCCGTGAGGCGCTCCATGTTTTCGCGCGAGAGAAAGATCTCCCGGCTGACAATGGCGTCCAGATCGCGAACGATCCGTCCCATATCGCTGATATGGAACCATGGCTTTATCAAGCCGGGTAACTGGCGGTGATCGAATTCAATCGGCCCCTGAAAGGCTACCAGAGCAGCGGCATGCCGCCAGTTGCAGGTCGCGTTAAGGTCGGTAAAGTTCCGGCTCAAAAAATCAAGCATGGCCCCTTTATTGATACGCAACTGGCGCAGCGGATTGACGCTGGCGCCGCCCTTTACTTGGACGTTGCTGCCCGCTTCCTCGTCTTCAATCAGCCAAGGGCCGTCTTCAGAAAACTCTAATTTTCCGCGAAACTCCTTAAAGTCGAGGATGATCACCGCGTTCGGCTTGATCACCATGGCATCCAGTTCACGGCTGCCCACATAAAAATTTCCCAGCAGGTACCAGTCCTGTCCAGAGTCTGAACAGTGTACGTCGAGCAAATCAAACAGCTCATTGAACGCTCGATTCTCGTGCGTATGCTCAAAGGGTCTGCCGCGGAATGCTTTCAGTGTCATCGGTAATGCTCCATGCGGGTGGTCAGTCGCCCTTGGCGCCTGTTACAGCCTTAACCTCAGCCAACAAGTCCCCAAGCTTGCCGTAGTTCACCTTCACGCCCTCATCCAGATCCAGGCTAATTCGCTGGTCTGCGTGGTGGCGAAGTTTTTCGTCGAAGGTGGCGAGTTCGGCTTGCTGGTTATGGAGAGTGGCAAGTTCCTTTTCAAGGCGCTTTTTCTCGGACGTGACTGTTTCGTTTTCGATGTCCGTGGCTAGCTTGTTAGCGTAGGTGTTGAGCTTGGCGGTGAGGGGGATGACGTACTCTGTACGCATGCGCGCCAGGGTGCCTTCGTTATAGCGGTGAAGGTAAACCAGGCACTCGAAGGCCTTGTGCTTGCCGGAGCTAAACAGCCAGTAGATGGGGCGCTTTTTGTAGGTCTTGAGGTGGTCTTTGTAGAACTGGGTGCTCAGGTAACGGCGTATGGTGTCTAGCGTCGATTCGCCACGCTTGGGCTTGATTGCATAGAGGCACAGACTCTCGGCAATAAAGTCGAGGTTTTCCTGCAGATGCTCCTCGCCCCAGACAGTGCGAACAAACTCGCGGAAGCGGTTGGTTGCGTCGTCGACGAACCATTCCTGATCGGTCAGCGGCAAGATGCCATCGATATCGGCGGGGAAAGTTTTATAGGCACCTTCGGCGACGAGTTCGGAAAAGCCTTGGTTGCCAGCATGTGCATAGACTAGGCCTTCACGGTCTAGGGAGTAGCGACCCATTACGCAGCCAAGTGCATAGCTAAGAATTTGAATGAGATTATCGCCGGATTGATCAGCGGCATCAAGAGCGTTATTTTTTAACTCAACCGAAATATCCTCCTCCAAATACAGCTCCGAAATAAGCTCTTGGTTAATTGTTTTTTCTATTGATGTAAGATCATTATCAGCCTGCTCGCGTTTGATTCGTACGCATTCAATCCCTTCTCGAATTAAATTCCCGGAAAAAACCGTTGTGTTTCCGAAGTCAAAAGATATTTCGTTGCGATCCCACTCTTCATTAGAGATTACATAGGCTCTCTTGGCTAAATTTGAAATCCCTCCCTTAAGCGATTCACTTACTTTCGGAATTGGCATGGAGCTAACCACGCCGTTACTGTAATGAATGCCTTGCAGTGAGATCTCGAGGAAGGTTTGGAAAACAGAACTATTGATATATCCCAAGAGCCAAAACATGTCATCTTCATTTGTAGGGAACATAGTTGGCCCAGATACATCGAAGACAAATCCTGAAGGTACATATCTTGCGCCAAATAGATTTGTTGTGAGATCGGACCAGCTAATGCCGCTGCGAAAGTAGAATGGCATATTTTTAGGCTTTGAATTGCTAGGAAGACAAAGCCCTTGCTCTAGCTTAGTCAGCTTGTCTTGCTTGATATCTGCACCATCGTTTTCCCAATTGACAACCCAGTCAAGATTTCCATACCATCGCCTAAAGGTCCCGCCCTTGTTGTGGGGAAACCATTTAAACCCACTATTAGAAGCAGCCTCTCTCGATGGAAGGTTAAATCCTATTTTTGTGTGCGACACCTCCCACCAGCATCTTAAAAATTCGTCATTATTTGCAGTTGCAAGCCCTTGACGAGGTTTTGCTATATCTGCGATAGATGGGCTTTTGGCAAATAGCTCACGAAATGATGCGCTGGCCCAATATGCCAGCGGGCTACCTGGTAAAACATTAAATTCATATTGAGCAGTATGATTAAAG
>NZ_JAEILC010000151.1:0-1469 GCF_016307435.1 Pseudomonas sp. S4_EA_1b
AACTTGTTCGTCGTCTTGCTCATCGTAGACCCTCACTCTCAGGAGTTGCGGCCTCGGGCAATCCCGGGGCGGTCCATAACGGTGTTAAGCGAGTTGAACAACGACCCCAAAATCGTAGGCCACGCATTGGCCGTAGTGTACGAAAAACAGGTGTTTTTCGACACCTGACACCCTTACCGTATATCTGTGCCCGTTTAATGTGACGCCCCCTTGTTGGAACCAGGGGTTGCGCACCAGCCAGCGATTGTTGCGCGGGCTAGGGTGAGGCAGGGGGAACGCTTGCGGCCAGTGCTCGCGCCAGGCTTCGACCACCCGGGTGAGCGGCGTCTTGCCAGTACCGAGGTGGTAGTCCATGGCGTAGCTGCCCAGCACGATGACCAGCGACAGGCGCTCGAAACGCTGCATGAAGGCTTCGCGCCAGGCGGGGGGCGCACTCCGGGCGTAGCGGCAGGTCACCGCTTTTGCCGGTGCCCGGATAACAGAAGCCCATGGGCAGAATGGCGATGCGGGTAGGGTCGTAGAAGGTGTCGCGGTCCACGCCCAGCCAGGCGCGCAGACGCGCGCCGCTGGCGTCGTCGAAGGGCACGCCTGAGGCATGGACCCGGGCCCCCGGTGCTTGGCCGGCGATGAGGATGGGCGCACTCGGGTGAAACTGGAAGACCGGCTGCACGCCGTGTGGCAGATGCGGTGCGCAGCGCGTGCAGGCGCGGACGTCGGTCAGAAAGGCGTCGAGTGTCGGCATGGCGCGCTTCCGGAAAGGGTGGCTCGCGCAGGACGGAGGTGCCATCCTGCGCGAAGCGTAACC
Source organism: Pseudomonas sp. S4_EA_1b (assembly GCF_016307435.1). Taxonomy (NCBI): domain Bacteria; kingdom Pseudomonadati; phylum Pseudomonadota; class Gammaproteobacteria; order Pseudomonadales; family Pseudomonadaceae; genus Pseudomonas; species Pseudomonas sp. S4_EA_1b. The sequence goes on from NZ_JAEILC010000151.1 coordinate 806, forward strand.
CGGCAGCAAGTCAGTGCTGGGTCAGTGTCGGATAGCCCTGGATGAATACGCGGTCGGTCTTGGCCGCCGGCACATGGCAGCCCATGCAGTCGGCTTCGTAGCTGACGGCGACATTCTTGGCGGGGGCGTCGGCCTTGAACAGCGCCCAGCCCCAGCCGTCGCCCCACAAGGGGTTGCTGGCGAAACGGCCTTTGGCGTCCTTGACCATCACGAACCACACGGCCGCATCGGAACCCCAGACCACAGGGTTGCCAGTGGTCATGGCGCTGGTTTCGAGCTTGCGGATCTCTTTCACCAGCGTGGCGCCGTCCAAGAACTTGCCGGTCTTGCGGTAGTGCTCGGCCGAGGCCTTTAGTCGCCGGCCGTGACGGCCAGTGGCAGGACGAGGGCGCTGGCGAGCAGAGCGCCGGTGAGTGCGATTTTCATCGTGTTCTCCTTATATGCCTATGGAGATCAGACGGCGACCACGGGGAAATCCACCGTGGGGTCGGCGATGTGGTTGGTGTAGTTGGTGAGCGTGTTCAGCGCGACGTTGGCGATCACTTCCAGTATCAGGCCGTCGTCGAGCCCCGCGCGGCGGTAGTTGGCCATGGCGTCGGCCGACACCACGCCGCGTTGCTCGACCAGCGCGCGGGCAAAGCCGGCGATTGCATCGTCAAGTGCG
>NZ_JAEILC010000152.1:0-18400 GCF_016307435.1 Pseudomonas sp. S4_EA_1b
TAGTTTATTTAATAACCAGGTTCGAAAGGTTATGTATGATTCATAATGAGGCTTGAAACGGACGCTGAACTCAAGATCTACATCTTTGTGAGCTCTGGGCTTAAATTCTGTAAAGCGTTTTCCTTTGCTTGGGATTGGTGCGCCACTAAGGTTTTCATCAATTGTTAAATTGAAGACAACAGACGAGTTACCTGTGGTTACCGCAATGAACGCGAGTTGAAAGGCTTGTATTGCTTTATTGGCTAGATTCAAACCTCTCCAATCGAGTCGGTTGTTTGTGTAATTTTTACGATTCTTATTGAATTCGCGCCATGCGTTATAATTTTTTTCTTTTTCGTGAAGTAGATCGATGTTGAGAAGGCGCGCCTTTTGCAGCACTTCTTTCCAGCTGAGGAAACTTTCTTCGCAAGCTAATTTTACTACTTGGCTGGTGGGTTCCATTTGCGAGTAGTATATGACTTTGGTGCTGTCTGCCTCGATGATTAATGGAAGCGGTCGGTCGCCCATCAAGAATTCACTAATCGCATGGAAGGTGGCTAAATGAGTGGCGAAATTTCGCTTCTGCTTTTCAAAAGGTGCAGGTATTTTTCCTGATTTTCCACTCTGATCTATTACTGTGCAGGTTGCCTGAATCTCAACCGTGTGCCTGTCCAAGATTATGCCAATGAATTCCGCGCATCGTAGTTGAACCGTAGAGGCGTAGATTTTTCCAATTTTATTGTTTGAAAGTGAGGTTTGTTGCATTCTATCAAGTAAGTGATCTGTTAGTTGTTCATAAAGATCAATTACCTGTTCTTCGTCGCTGAAATCTACTACGATTTCGTGGCTGTCTATAAAGTTGAATAAATAGACGATTTTACTGTAGTAGACGTACGCGGAGGCGCTGCTTGTTCTTGTGAGCAAGTAGTTGGCGAGTTTTAGTGCGATGTCTGTTCGGTCCTTGGCAAAGCTTGACATAACAACAAACTTGCACCGCTCGCCGTTCGCGACAGCTCTGTGCCTGTAGCAGATAGATCCAACATCTAGCACCCTTCCTCTAGCTGTGCCGGAATGTATTTCAATGACGATCTTCGTAGGGTCATGATCCACATGGAGTGTTTCTCCCCACACGATTCGGATGAGATCTCTAGATGAATAGTTATTCAAAGCCTGTTTCTCATTATAGATGCTGGTGTTGAACGTGCTCCATGAGATCTTGTTCGTAAGCATCTTGAGTTTCATTATAAATTCTTTGATTGGCTCTGTAGTTTAAGTATCGCATTGTTACTTCTAAGTCAGCGTGCCCCATTCTTTGTTGCACGACTGTGAGGGCTGAATGAACTGTATGCATAGGGTTGTTGAGTAATCTCTCTAGTAGGTTCATTCCAAATGTTGCGCGCAAGTCGTGAAAGCTATAGTCGTTAAATCCTGGTTTGCTGAAGGAAATCCTTTTAAGTAATTCTGAAAGAAAGACTCTTATGGTTGTTCCTTCGTGGATTCTGAACGGTTTATTAGTTGGCGTCTCTCTAGCTTGTGATTCTTTCTGGTAATTGGTGATGTCGGCTTTGCTCGTGTAATAGGGCTGCCCTCTATTAGTAAGGAATATATAGTTTTCATCGCTTTCTCCTAAGCGACTTTTTTTCTGAGATCTTTTGGCCTTGGGGCTGTTGGCATATATCTTCAAGTCGTTTACCAGCCAGTTGGGGATGACAATCGTCATGTTTTTCCCGTTCTTGTTGTCGATGCCGGTACCTGTCCCAACTCTTAGTCGCAAATCATTATTTGAGTCTAGCTTGCCGTAAATGTGCTTAATTCTGATTGTGCAGCATGTTTGAATTCTGGCGCCAGTAAACAGGGCAAGGTAGAAAATTAGCTGCATTGGTCTGTTGTTAGAGAGTTTGAGGGCTTCTAGTAGAATCTTTTGATCATCGCGCGTAAGCGGTTTTAATGAGCCATCATCAATTATGAAGGTTGGGTCTTTATTCTCGTCTGAACCGATTAGCTTAAGATTGTGTGTATGTATCGTTGTTAGTTTTGTGAATCCTTTTCCATCCAGGCTTCTAATGGTTGCTTCCATCTCTTCGAATGGTGAGTTTTGTAGATCTTTTTTTGAGATTAGGCCCTGCTCGATTAGGCCCTTGTAAAAATTTACCATCCGATTAATTCTTTGTTTGCCAGTTGAGAATCGTATTGATCCCGCTATAACCAATTCTTGAACGTAGTTGAGGTAGCGATAAGTTACCCTTAGCCTTTCGTTCTTAGGGAGGTATAAGAGGTCGAGGTTGTATTCTTCTAGGAAGCGCAGATAGTTGAGCAGGTCGTCTGCTGTTCCGCGGATTGTTTTGGTGCTAAGCGGCTTGATTCTGAACTGTGTAGCTATGTTAATTAGATATTTGTTGCCTATTTCCCATGGGGTACCATCCGAGCAGAGAATTACGGGGAAATTCACTATCGGGATGGTGTCTGAACTTACAAAGCCGTAGTCAACGAAGTTTCTGTTCGGAGCAAAGATTGCTTTGAATAATTGAAGTAAAGGAATGACTACGATTCGTGCTGACGGTTTACGACCCTGATCAGAGGACCTGGCATTGGGGAGGTGGCGCATGGAGTCTTCTCATGGGAAGGAGATGTCCATATCCTAGGGACTTATGCTCTACCTGTCAGTCATCCAAACTTATGCTTGTCCTGACCTTCGTCCAGCAGGACTGCGTCGTATTGACGTGAGAGATCAGGCCTGCTCAGGACGAATTGCTTTAGGTACCCATCGTGGAGCATTGGAATCGATCGATCTTCCGGGTCGATCATGCGCCGCCAGATATCCTCGGCTGACGAGAAGATCCTTTCAAAGTACGCGGAGGATTGCTTGCGGATGAAATCCATGTGCTTTGCAGGTAGGTGCGAGCTATCAATCCCGTCGCTGCCGGAGCAAAGGTAATTCGTGAGAGTGTCCGAGACGATCCGAAGGAAGGTCCAGTCGTTGCTCTCCAGGGCTTTGGATATCGCAGTAAGTCGAAGGTTGGGCGCCAGCTTTTGCTGGTACAGCTTACGGTATGTCTTCCATGCCAGTTGGTGTGTACTTAGGCACACAACATTCTTGGGAAATTTAAGAGCTGCTTCATCCGCCACAGACCTGGTGAACGCCAGGTAGAGAAAGCGCTTCTTTGGGTACCGTTGTGCATAGCCTATGAGCGACGTCGACTTGGCAGCCCCGGCGAACGCGATGACTCGAATTTTCTTTGCCTCGCAGCCATGAAAGGCCAACTGCTGCGGCGTCCAGTTTACTTTGAGCACGGTAGACCCTCTTCTATAGCTTCATTGAACTCCACTAATCATCTGCAATGGACGGTATCTGACCCGATTGCTGGGCTAGTCCGGCAGTGATTGAGAGGAATCACTACCTTCTTCCGGGGCGGATACCCCCCTTTTTGGCCTGCCTTCTTTAGTAGATTCAGCCCATGAACTGAGTGGCCGGAATTGATGAAAGTCCTATTGCTTCCCTTGATCACGCTTTTAATGGTTGGCTCGGCTTATGCCGATGAACCGATATCCGACATTGAGTATCGGCTTGCAGCCGCGGTCTCGATGAATGACGAGCGTGAACTCGGTCTGGCTATGGCCGACTTGGTAGGACTTGCATGCGGCGGGGATGCGAAGGCAGCCGCCGTGCTTGGTGATCGCTATATGTCTGGCTCAGCTGAGTTCGAACAAGCACCTGGAAAAGCCCTGGTGCTGCTTCGGTTCGCATCACAATCTGGCGATCCGCGCTCGATGCCTGGGCTCGTGCTTTTGTTATCCCGAGAAGGGGCTTCCCAGGCGGAAATCGAAGAGGCCGCTAAGTGGAAAAAAATCGGGGAAGCGCTGCTGCCAGGCAGGGTCGAAATGGCTTTGGCATCGCAAGCTTTCGAAATTGCTCGAAATGGCCGCGACGTGGCGCCGGGATACCAGGCCGCCGCTGTATGGATTCAGAAAAGAAACCTTGGAATGAGTACTGAAAATGCTTCGATCGATTGCAGCGCTTGGTAAGGCTTTGAAGCCAGGTCTAATAGTCCTGGGTGTGACACTCGTGTCTTACTGGCTGCTAAGGGTGCTGATGCCCGAGAAATCTCTCGCTGCGCCTTTGGTCTATGCGATCGGGATTTTGTTGAGCGTTGTCATGCTGATCAAGGGCTTTAGCGCCTGGTTTGAGAAGCTAGGAACTAGCGTGGACAGCCCCGACGCAAGGGCACGGTTTATCAAGTACCTTGATCAGGTCAGCAGTGGAGTTGTTCCTCCCGCATCGGCAGAGTTCTCCGCTAAAGCTGAGCAGATGAAGGGGAAGGAACTAGCGGATTCTTTTGATGGGTGCTGGGCTTTCGACCTCTCCGTAGGCAGATTCCCAGCCTACGAGATCGAAGGATATCTGTTGCTAAGCGAGCAGCAGTTGTGCCTGGGCTTCATTGGCGGGGTGAAAGGTGGCTGGCATGAGACGAGGCACGCTTACGCCCCATGCGAGAGGGAGGGGAGTACCCTTACGGTAATTTCGTCCTTCGGCAGCCTAGATTGGCTGCCGCCAGGGAGCCAACTTACTATCGATTATGACGGTGGGGAGATGGCACAACTCACTTCCAGAGCTGTTGTTGCGCGCATGAAGCGCTCATCGGTACCTGAATCGCTAAAGCGATTCATTCCGACATTGAGTGCGCCATAAGAGAGTAGGGCGCTGGTCCCAAGACGTACGACTCGGCCAGTCACACCGTGGTTGGCCGTTATTTCGACTGGTCCATAGGTTAAGAGCCTTTTTACTTCCGAATGAAGGCACCCGCTGGGTTGTCGGCCTTTGGAGACGAGCTGACCATCTGGATACACAATAACGGTCAGCCCGCAGGGGAATGCCGCACGAACCTCACGAAGAATCTTCGTCTTTGTAGCGATGGCAATCAGGCTGTCCAACTCCGAATGATCCTCACGCCTCATTGGGACGTACCTCAGGGTTGGCATGTCCAGCATCTTCAGTGGACAGATCGCCGACGTTACTCCGGCTGAGGAAGTACAACGGGACGATCAGCCCGATGTAGCAAGCTGTTTGGAGCGCAACAACGTGGTCGACGTCGTTAAGCACGCCAAACGCACAAAAAATGAGCCCGGCGATTGAAAGCAGAATGAGAAGAGCGGCCAGGCAGACTGCGATGATGTAGCGGACCATAGGCACCTCCTTGAGTGGTTAGCTCCAGACTACTGGGTTTCTCAAAACTGCAAGCCCTTCTCAACGGTGGTAGCTATCATCTCCACCAGCGCGCGCCTTTCCTCTTCGTCGAAGACCTCTTTCGCAAAGGTTCGGAACACGAGAAAGCCATTTGCAGTCAGCAAGTTCTGTCTCTTTCTGTCCTTTTTGAAGGCGTCTAGACTCTTGTGGAAGCTGTAGCCATCCATTTCCACGATCACAGAAGGGGGGATGAAAATATCTGCTCTTATACGCCGTCCAGGGATGAGGTCTTTTACCTCCCATTGGGGACGACCAGGTAGGCGATGGCATAGGGCATTAAAGAGGATTCGCTGCGGAGAGGTTTCAGCGTTAACGTCGCCTGCATTGCTTGAGCGGGATGCTGGAGCTGAGCGCTGAGTGCTGCCAAGTTTAGCCAGCCGATCGTTTTTACCGGCTTTGATCTCCTTGGCGGTAGCTTCATCAATGAAGCGCCGCTTGAGTGCTTCGTCGGCGGAAATGCGGAGGGACATATCAGTTCCTGGTGGTTTCACTGCCTCTTTGGTAACACCGGAACTGGAAAGCGCAACTTGTGGGTAGGGGATAGGCCGGCAAGAGTTCTGCCGGCCTCGGTGCGTGCTTAATTCACTGCATCCTTCAGGGCCTTGCCTGCCTTGAAGCCCGCAATTTTCGCTGCATTGATGCTGATCGGCTTGCCGGTCTGCGGATTTCGCCCTTCACGAGCAGCTCGTTCTTTAACAGCGAAGCTGCCGAAGCCAACCAGGGTAACCTGGTCACCCGCTGCCAGGGCTTCGGTAATGCTCTGCACCACGGCGTTGACGGCTTTGGTGGCGTCTGCCTTGCTGAGTTGGGTCTTGTCGGCAACGGAGTTGATGAGCTCTTCTTTGTTCATATTTCCTGTTTCTCCTGAGATTTCCTGCTGATGCAGGGTCATTGAAACGCTACCACTTACTTAAAATGTGCAAGTCAGCACGACCGATGAGGAGGGCGAAGTGAGAACTGTCCCAGCAGCTCACCATACTCACGATTCGCATCACTGAGTGTTTCGTATTCCTTGGTTGTTGGCTGAGCGCCGTAGATCAGCTTGTTATTCAGTCTCTCAAGCAGAGCTGTCAGATCAATCAGTCTCTGCATTTTTGCGGCGACTTCAGCAGGAATACTTTCGCTTTGCATATGAGCTAGCCTGGCCTAGGCGGTAATGGTGGTGGTGAAGTAGAGAGTATTCGGTAACCCCTGGCGTGTCCTTTCAGTTGAGCCCCACAAGTGGGCTCAACTGGCCTGAGCTTTCTCCAGCACGGGCTTGCCACTGTCATCCTCATACGTGGCTTTGCATTTAGGGTATCCCGTGCACCCCCAGAACGGACCTCTAGCCCCTGGACGTAAGGCGAGTTTCTTCTTTTTGCATTTGGGGCAGTTTTCTTCTGATAGGACCCGTTCAGGCTTGTCGCCGTCCTCGCTACCCTTCGTCCGGATCGTGTCGAGGTCTGGCTCCGGCTCCTTGCCTTTCGCTTTGACTTCTCTGCAGGTCGCGGTGCATTCAGGGTAGTTGGTGCATCCCCAAAAGTAAGATCCAGAGCTGCCCTTTCTGCGCAGTCGTCCCTTTTTGCAGATTGGACATTCAACCAGGTGACCGAACAGTTCAGTGCTTGCGGCCGCACTGCTCTCAAGTGCCGCGGTGTCCGCTTTTACACGGTTCACCTCCTGCTCGAGGATGTTGTACTGGTATGAGACGACAGTCTTGAAATTGGTCTGACCTGCCGCGATTTTGTCCAGGCCTCCTTCAATGATCCTCGTGAACTCCAATTCGACGAAGCTAAATCGGCCGTGCAGCAAGTCGATCACGAAGCAGCCCAAGGGTAGGGCGATGATCTTCCTGCTTTGAGCGCCCACGTAGCTTTTGGAGAAGAGTGTTTGGATGATCGCTCCGTAGGTCGACGGCCTGCCGACGCCAGCAGCCTCAAGTGCTTTAACCAGTGATGCTTCTGTGAAGCGTGGTGGTGGCTTCGTAGTGGACGTGATCTGATCGACCTTGTTGCAGGTCAGCTGTTGGTTTTCTGTGAGTGGCGGCAGATCTGCGTGGTCGGATTCATCTTGATCATCACTGTCCTCTGATTTTTCTTCTGTCGCGTCGTCTTCGGTAAGCGCCAGCCAACCAGGGGAGAGTAGGCGGCGGCCTTTAGCCAGGAATTGGAGGTGCTGGTCGCTGACTTTGACCTGGCTTAGAAGCAGGACCTGCGTGGCGAAGTAGACTGCCGGCAGCATTTGGGAGGCAATAGCTCGCTCCCAAATGAGCTTGTAGAGCTTGGCCATCTCAGTGCCTTCGCTGAGTTCGCTGGGCAATTTGTCGGCGATGACAGTTGGTCTGATTGCTTCGTGAGCTTCCTGTGCGTTCTCTTTCGACTCCCAGGTATGGGGGGCCTCAGGCACCTCAAAACCGTTTGCAGTAAGCCACTGCCGTATCTCTTCAACAGGTTCGGCATCAAGATTCTGCGAGTCCGTGCGGTGATAGGTGATTAAGCCCGCATCGAAGAGCTTCTGCGCATTGCTCATTGTCGTGTTGACGCTGAAACCGAGCTTGACGCTCGCCGCTTGCTGAAGGGTCGACGTAGTGAAGGCTGCAGGGGGCTTCCTTTGTTTTTCTTTCCCTTCGACTCTGTAGACCATGAAAACCGGTTGTTGCCGCACCATGCCGGCGATCGCCTGAACTGTGGCCTGGTCAGTGAAAATATCGGTCTTCTCCACTCCGAACGTTTCTTGCAGCGGTTTGTGCAGCCATACAGCAGACCAGGTGCCACCTGCCGGGTTGAGGAAGGAGACCTTGAGCTTAAAGTGATCGACGGGTTGGAAGCCTGTGATTACCCTTTCGCGTTGCACGACTAGGAGTAAGGCTGTGCTCTGAACCCGGCCTGCAGAAAGCGGTAATGGTGAATTGGCGAGAATGGTGAGAAGGGGCGAAACGAGGTATCCGATCAATCGGTCGAGTACGCGCCTTCCTTCTTGGGCGGCAACGAGCTTGTAATCAATGTCGCCGGCATTCTTGATGGCTTCAAAGATTGCCTTTTTGGTCACGGCATTGAACTTAATGCGCTTGTAATTTTTCGGTTTGAGCACCTGCTCTAGATGCCACGCAATCGCCTCTCCCTCTCGATCTAGGTCGGTGGCGAGGTAGACCATGGCGGCTTCTTTAACCAGTTTCTTAAGCCTGTTGACCGTCTGGGCCTTGTCATCGTTGATCACATACTGCGGTCTAAAATCTGGCGCTTGAACGCCGATTTCGCGTTTCGGTAGATCCCGGATGTGGCCGACGGATGCAGCAACCACAAAGTCGGCCCCCAGGAAGGCTTGAATTTTCTTGGCTTTGGTAGCCGACTCAACAATTAAAAGCGTTTTGGACATGAGCACCTCTCTGCTTGGAAAGATGCCACCAAAGCCAAGTTACGGGCGGTAAGTTCGCTCCCTCCTTGGGCCATTCACCAGCGGGCGATTAGGCTGCCGTCCCCAGCATTCAGAACTGCTCTGACATGGAATCGTTCGTGATCCCGCTCGCCTTGCTTCGCACTCGCAATCATTGCCGCATCTGCTGCGTCTGCTAATCCCAGCGCCACCATGACTTCGCACGATCCCAGCTTTGCGAGTTCGGTTGCCGAGACGGACATTGCATGGCGTCGGGTTTTTCGTTGAGTACTCATCATTGGTCTCCTATGCACACCTCAAGCATCGCATGTGCGTCAGAAGTGCAAGTGCATACGGCAAAGCCCAGGGGGTTGCATATCTGGAAGAGCAGGTAATGTAAGCGCATGGAAATAGATATTGCAGGTTCAGAATGACCAGAGCAGCAGCTTGGCGCGAGGCATTGCCGGCAGCCCTTCAAGGGGCTCGGTTAGTCCTGTCCGAGTCGGAGCTGTCGACCGACGTTCCGGTTCCGATCCATGGCCGAGGAGACCAAGTCTTCCTCGCCAATGGCTGGCTGGTGCCTGTTGATACGAAGCGCAGAAGCAAGCCAGCTGTATACCTGAAAGACATCATTCAGTTGTCGGCCTACGGGTTCATTCTCGCGCGATCTTCCAGATCGCTTTTTGGGCAAAGCTACCCGGTTGCTAGCCATGGATTCATTCGGGCAGTGGTGGGTCGTGATGTCACCTACATTCCAGTGAAGCTTCTGAGCAGCACCCAGGTCATCGCGCTGTGGAATCGCTATTGGGAGCTCAAAAGGAAAGAGGCCAAGCCTCGCCTTCCTGAACCCTACAAATGCGTTAAGTGCCCCAAAAAGGCCAATTGCCCGGTTGGGAAGAGACGATAAAAAAGGCAGCCCGAAGGCTGCCTTTTCTCTTCTACCGCAACTATTAGCCAGTCTTGCGAGCGGTTCCGATCTGAATGACTTCGGCCTTCGCCGTGCCGGTCTGACTCTGGGTGCTTGCGCCATCAGGGCCATTGCGGTCGGTGCTCGAAGGTACTTCGCTAACCTCTTTGAGAGTTTTGGCCATCGTCATGAACTGCTCGTACAGTTCCAGAGGAAGCTTGAGGTCTACAACCCCTGCATCGGAATCCACTTTGGCGCTGCCTTCGAACACATCATGGATTGAGCGAACGCTGGTCGACATGCTCGAAACCATTTTTTTGGTGATTCGAGGCGCAGGAACAGCAATGTGCTTAGTCGAAACCTTGATAGGCGCCGACTTGTTTGGATCCTGCTCAAGAAGCTCTTCGTGCAGCTTCTTCTGTTTTTCGTACGCATCGTCGATATAGTCGACGGCTTTTTCGCCGTAGCGGGCGAACATCTTGGAGGCCATGTCAGGGCTGATTACGTCTTGACTGATCAGGTCCTGCAGACGTTCTGGAAGCGTGAGCAAACGAATTGTTTCTCGGACATGGGTGTCAGTCTTGCAGATGTGCTTCCCGATCTTCTGGTCAGTCCAGCCCAGATCTCGCAGTCGTTTGTATCCACGAGCACGCTGCATCAGCGTGAGCTTCAGCTGTTGGTTGGAGGTGAGAATTCTGAGGGATGAAGCTTCGGCAGACCCGGACAGCTCGATCACGGGGATGCGCTTGATTGGTGCGCCTTCTTCAATTGCTAAGCGAGCAGCTCGAAGACGGCAGTGACCATCTCTCACGTAGCAGCGACCATTTTCAATCTTCACTTCCAGGGGAGGGAGCTGGGTGCCATTTTTCCAGGCCTCCTTCAGGCTCTGAATGTGAGCCACGGTATCGGGGCGGCTGTACTCGCGAAGGTTGAAGCCATCTTCCTCTTCCAAGACGTCAGGGGAGAGCCACAGAAGGCTGGTCTCACCAACCAGGCTTTCGTTCTGAGTTTTCAGGGACTCACAGAGGGTGTGGAGGTCGTTAATCTGGCTTTCGCCGTTGGGCAGCTCGGCATCGTCGTCGTGCTGTGCGTAATCGAAGTCCTGGTTGTGCATCTTTGCCCCCGTCGTCGAGCTACTGGCCAAGCTAGCCAGAAAAGAATTGGTAATTGTTTACTCGGCCGCTTCCCCTGGAAGTGGAGAAAACAGCCTGCCACTGGTCGGGGAACAAGTTACACGCTTTGCCGAAACCGCAAGCCCGAGTCCGACCCTAAATAGGTAGCCAATTGACACCATTTGCTTGGTCGACCTTCGTATGGTGGCGGTGTGATTTAGAGGAGCCATCGCCTTGGTCAATAACACCGTTAACAGGCCGCTGAGAAAGCGCCGGCATTTAGCCACTCGTAGCTCGCTCGACAGCGCTGAAATGGCGATCGCTGACGGTCGTCGCACCATTGGTGAGATTTCTGCAATGGTAGAGATGGAGAGTGGGAAGGGCGGGCCATTTGACGATCCCTTCCCGGATGATGTACTTGAGGTTGCTCAACCTGCGCCACCGACAGTTGGCGCAGAGTGCAGAGCTATGTTTGGCATGAGCCTCGGTCCGCTTATGGCGTGCATTGGTTGCTTAGGAAGCATTGCTGGCGTGATCTTGGGCTTCATGTTGGATGGCACACCGCTGCAGCAAAGCGTAACCGCAATGATTGGTTCTCTGTTTTAGTCAGGTTTCCATCTCTCAGAAAAAAGCCCCTCGCGGGGCTTTGCTTTTCTTACTTCTGCCGCATACAGCGGTCGCGAAGATTGGCCGGGATTCCATTCGGGCCTCCCAATGCAACGAGCTCCCACTCCCGCTCTGTCATGGCCATGCCGCCACCACTACAAAACTTACGATAGGCCCGCTGATATTCATCGTCAGTGGCATTCAAGGCTGCCAGCCGGGAGCTGTTGTTGATCTGCGCTGCAGGTGCTGCAGGGGCTGATTCGATGGCGGTAAAAATGGCCTTGTTCATGCCCTGGTTAAGCGCTGTGACTACTACGCCATCAGGAGTTTTGGGCTGTGGCCAGTCACTCAGCTTGCCTTGTGTGGTCATGAGGACGTCTTCGCTACCCATGACATGCTGGTAGGTTGGCTTCCGCAGGGCCGCACCGCCGCGGCCGTCGTGACCCCAGCTTGCGTAGAACTCATGCGAGAGTCGCTGAGGCACTTCGACATGGGTTTCCACGTCTACTTCTTTCTGATGCTTGCTGCTTGTGCAGCCGGCTGAAGCGACTGCAACTGCAGTTGCGAGTATGAAAAGCAGGTGACGGTTCATAGACCCTCCAGTTTGATCTGAGGGTAATGCTACGCAGCGCGTTCTGCCTTAAAAGCTTAGTCCGATCCCATAAGTGGGTTGGATTGCCAAAATTACTGGCTCGCGGTTGCTCACAATCTCCACATCCAGGAGGCTGTATGCTCGCGAATGCACTTCGAAATCTCTTCTCGTTTAAGCGCCCACCAGGCCCAGGTGTAGTCCGGCCTGTGGGTGGTGGGGATCATCCCTCCCCAAAGTCTTTGACTCCTGACCTCATCAAGAAACTCGAGGAGGGTGATGAAGATGCTCTTCGCTATCCACCCTACATCCGTGGCTACCCGGCCTTCATTGGAGGTCATGTCCTGCTCGACTACCACAAGGAAAAAGTCGGGCAAATAGCTTCAGGTATTGGCTTGCCTCCGAATCAGTTCAACAAACTGATTCTTCCTGTGCTGGTTAGCTATGCCAACTTCGTCCATCTGGTTCCTGCATCGCAGAATCACCATCATCGTGCATGGGGTGGTCTTCTTGCGCACGGCTTGGAAGTGGCGCTGCTGGCGCTTAACTCATGCCAGGTCACCTCGTTCGATCATGGTCGTGTTCCTCAGGAACGGACTCGCCGCAAAGAACGCTGGTATGCGGCCGCGGTCTTCGCCTCTTTGCTACACGATACGGGAAAGCCTCTTTCTGACTTCCGTGTAACGGATGCCACTGGTGAGCGCTTCTGGAAGCCAGTATCCAAGAGCATCCCTGATTGGGCGGCTGAACACGGTATTGAACGGTACTACCTGCATTGGAATCCTGGTCGCCACGAGCGGCATAAAAATCTGTCGATCACGATGGTTGACAGGATTCTCCATCCTGAAGTGCGCGAGTGGCTCATGGATGGCGGCCAGGACCTCTACACGGCGATGGTCGCTGCCATCACTGGTGACGATGAAAAGAGCGCGCTCACAGGTATTGTGATCAAGGCGGATTCCGCCTCGGTTCAACTTGATCTGAAGAAGCGCGGTGGCGACCCTGCCGGTACAGCAGCAGGAGGAACAGGTGTTCCGATTGCAAGCCATGTAATCAGCGCAATGCGGTTGCTCCGCCAAAATGGTGTTTGGAAGGCTAACGGCAAAGGCGATCGAATCTGGTCAACCACCCAAGGCATCTTTATCGCCTGGAATTCCGCTGCCGCTGAGGTGGTTGAGAAAATGCTTGCGGACGGCCTTAAGGCTTTCCCGCGGAGTGCTGATTCACTGGGCGAAATTCTAGCGGACCACGATGTTTTCGAGCGAAATCCCAACGGCTCAATCTACTGGAAAGTTGCGCCAGACGTCCTCTCTGAGGGCAAGGAGAAGATACTTCGTCTCCAATGCATCAAGCTGTCTTCTCCATCGGCACTCTACCCCTACGATCCACTACCACCCTCTGTCGCTGTCATTATCGGCGATGAGAAAACAGCCGTTCGATATGACCCAGCCAACGGGGCAATGGGTGTACCTGTGGGTGAAGGGGCGCAAGAATCCCAGAGCCAGGGAATCGAACTTGCTGGCGCTGAGCTGCCTATGCAGGCAGGCGAAGAGTTCAAGCCGATGTTTGATCTCGAGAGTGGGGCTCCTCCAGTATCGGGATCGCAGCATGCTGGGCAAAATTCGAAATTCTCAGCTCCCACGCTGATGTCTACGCCGGCGCCTGCTGACAACAGCAAGAAAGCTGCCGCGCCTGCAGCGCCGTCGCTGGCGCCCGATACGACTGCGCAGAAAAAACCTGGCCTGGTAATTGGTGCACCTCCGCCACCACAGCCCCAGGTTGCGCTTGGGGTAACCGATTCCAAGCAGAAGCCTGCCGCAGCGGGAACTGACCTGTTTGCGGGCGTGAAAGTCGGTATCGATATTTCGGCCCTTGAGGATGAAGTAGAGCCGTCAGCTCAGAAGCCTACCTGGGATGATCCGTTTGCAGCCCCCGATGCGCAGTTGGATGGCGATCCCTTTGCCATTAAGCAGAGCCTTACGCCTCAGCCGAAAAAAGAGGCAGTCCAACCCGCCGCGGAAACGTCGAGCTTAATCGATGTGGCCAAAGGTGGCTCACCGCGCCCCAATCCACCTCGGCAGGAAGTTAAGTCTTCGAAGGTGCAGGTGATTAAACAGAGTACCGCACCAGCTTTGCAGGTGGGTTTGGAATCTCCCGCGCCTCGCGAATCTAACCTGGTGGTCCCGGCGTTTCCCTCGGAAGCGGCGGAAGGTATCAGCAGTAAAGGTATCAGCGGTGAAGGTTTCGAGACGATCGATATCACCTCTGATTTCGATCCTGAAGTCCTTGAGCTCACCGGCATCGAAAAGGCCTTTGCTGATGTGCCTGTCAATGCAGTAGTGGTATCTGACGAAGATACTTCGGACAGCTCAGGGTCTGCCGTCATTCAACCTCCGCTGGTCCCCACTTTGCTTAAAGAGCCAAAGGGCGAGTCGACCCGAAAGGGTGGGTACACCCCACCGCCGCCCGGAGCTTTTGAGGAAGCGTTTAGGTTTGACGCCGAACATTCAGTTCTGGACGACTTCGATGTGCCTGACCTTCCCATTGATAACCCGTTGGGGATTTCTGCACCTGCTGAATTCGCCGACCTGGACGTCTCCTCCTTTGCGGTCCAAGAAGCGCCACAGCCCGTATCCCTTGAGGGCTATGACCTACCTACTCTGGATTCAAATGTCTTCCTTGGTGGCATCCCCTCACAGCCCATCTTGCAGATGGGGGATCTGGAAGATCTGGAATGCATGGATGCTGATGATGACCATGCTGATGCTGAGGAAGCTTATCACCTGGAAGGTGTGGCGAGTGCGGATGGATCCCCAAATGCCAAGAAAAGACGCAAACGGAAGAAGCGGAAGAGTGGGGTTATTGCCCCAATGCCGGAGACCAATCTCGGTACACCACTTATCACCGGCCCAGTTCCAGGGATCCAGATAGGGCCTGTTCGCAGGCCTACCGCCCAACCGGCACTTCTTCCGGCGGAGCCTGCCGTGCGTTCAACTGAGAATGAAAAACCAGTAGAGCAGACTTCCAGCGAGCCTCTTGTTAGCGACTACATGGCTTACCTGGGGCGCCACCCAGATTTGGCGGAGAAATTCCTTTGGTACACCCGAAACGTCGATGAAGGGGTGAGGGTATTCAAGCGACACCAGATGCTTTTCCTATTCAGGGAAGGTGGCTTCATGCCTGGTGATGAGGATGCGCTCAATGAAGCGCGATGGCTGTGGTTCGACATCACTGCCCCTGGGCGGCTTGTGTTTGGGGTGGTTGGCGATAAGGGTGTTGTTCTAGTGCCTTACTTGGCTGATGCACTGGCGGCTATCTGTGGCACTGAGTTCCAAGTCGCAATTAGCAAGCCTGCTTCCTCGCTGACGTCCGATGAGATGGCAAGGCTTGCAAGAACAGCGCTCGAAAAAGTCCCAGTGAACACAGAAACATACGGGGTTCCCGTGGCAGTGCTCACGCCCAGGCTGATATCTGCGTTGGTAAGTGACCTGGGGGTCCGAGAATCGGACCTGATTAGGGCGCTAATTGAGACCCAGCAGATATCACTAGACCGTAAGAATTATGTCGTCAGCGTTGAAGCAAAGGCAGTGACCTATGAGTGAGTGGAACTATGAAATGCCCTGGCGGCCGAATTTCGAAGCCTACGAAATTGCCGGCTGGACCTTGGGTATGGGGGCTACGTCTGCAGTCCACTTGTTGTCTGCTCTTCCAGCGCAGCCCTTCTATATCACTCTCGCTGTTATGGGCGGTTTTACACTTCGGCGCTTGCCTGCTGCTATCCACCTTTACAAAATCCGCCAAGGACTGACTGCTAAGAATCCAGTCATCATGGGGCAGGATGAACTCATTGAGCGCATGCTCGAAAAAAGAGACTTGATGTACTTGGGTGTTGGCTTTGAGTGGGGGCAATCTGAAGCGCAGCAAGTATTTGAGTTGCTAAAGCGCGATATTAACAAGTTGATGCCAAAAGTTCCGGATGGGTTCATGGGGGCGCCATGGATTCACGGAATTTCAATGCAGAAAGATGCGCCTATTGGTCTACCGCACCAACTATCATCACTTCATACTCTGATCGTGGGCACTACAGGTAGCGGGAAGACTCGTTTATTCGATTTGCTTATAAGTCAAGCTATTCTCCGCGGAGAGTCTGTAATTATATTAGACCCCAAGGGCGATAAAGAACTTGCTGAAAACGCAAGGCGTGCTTGTGAACTCTCCGGGCATCCACATAGATTTAAATATTTCCACCCGGCATTCCCTGATAAGAGTGTTCGTATCTCGCCAACGAAGAACTTCGGTAGGCCAACAGAAGTCGCTGCTCGTATTGCAGCTCTAATGAAATCGGAAGGTGGTGACCCGTTCCAAGCTTACGCAAACATGGCGCTAAACAACGTAATTCAGGCGCTCTTGCTGTGCGGTGTCCTTCCTACTCTAGTAGAGCTGCGCCGTGCTCTTGAAATTGGACTAGCTCCTCTGGTCATTAAGGCTATTACAGCCTATGGCAGTACTGTTCTTGATGACTTTATGGTTATCGCTCAAGCGCGTCTCAAGGCGGCGAAAGATGACGAAGCTAAAGCAAAGGCTCTGGTACAACTCTACCGCTCCGATATCGTCCCGGTTAAACCATCTTCTGACCTCGAAGGTGTAATCGGTATGTTTGACCATGACCGGGCGCACTTCGGCAAAATGATTGCGTCTCTGATCCCGGTATTGAACATGCTTACTGCTGGCCACATGGGGCCGCTGTTGTCCCCAATGGATGATCCGAATGATGACCGTGAGATTACAGACTCAAGCAAGATTATCGCGGGCAAGCAAGTTCTTTATATGGGGCTCGATTCTCTGAGCGACGCGATGGTCGGTTCTGCAATTGGCAGTATCTTCCTGGCGGATCTTGCAGCTGTTGGTGGAGAGCGTTACAACTTCGGCCCTGAAGTTCCTGATCGCGTGAATATCTTCGTCGATGAGGCTGCTGAGACTGTAAACGATCAGCTAATTCAGCTGCTCAACAAAGGTCGTGGCGCGGGTATGGCTCTGTATGTGGCCACCCAGACTATCGCTGACTTTGAGGCAAGGATGGGGTCGCTGGCTAAGGCACGTCAGGTCTTGGGTAACACCAACCATATAATTGCCCTGCGCCTTACGGACCCAGACACTCAGAAATTTATTGCCGAAAAAATTCCGCCCACGTACTTCAAATACGTCATGCGAACCCAAGGCAACACAACAAAAGATGATCCCCATATGCACTCGCTCAACGTTGGTGAGCGCCTCATGGATGAAGAGGGTGAGCTGTTCCCCTCGCAGTTGCTTGGTTCACTTCCCAACTTGGAATTTCTGGCCATCTTGGCTGGCGGCAAGGTCTACAAAGGGAAGATACCGGTTCTCAAAAAACCAAAGAATTTCAAAAAGGCCGTCCAGCGGGCGGGGCTCTTATTATCTGAGGCTGCATAATTTTGCGTAATCGTGATGAACAACTTACTCGCTACTTTAAGGACGATGAGAAAGCAAAGATCATCCTCCATATTATCGAAACTGACTGGCCTACAGCTATGCAAGTTGTGCCAAGGGCGCTGCAATATATGCGCACGGGAGAGAATGTAGCTCACGGAGAAAAGATCCTTCGGGCAGCCCTGGCTGCGTACAACGCTGCACTCGGCTCACCGGATCAGGTAAGGCTAAAGGCTTTCTTGGACCCGCTGATCGATGGGTTGTCGAGCCTAATCCTCGCCTCGCCCCCAGAGGGTGGCGCCGTGGAAATGATCTTCGACTCCCTCGCTGGCCGCGGTGCCGAGGGTCATAAAGCGGCTGTGCGCCGGAGAATCGAAGATTTGCTTCTGCCCGAAGATACTTCGTTGGGCCGAGTCTGGAAGTCTATAAAGGCAAGAGGTGTGTAATGGCAGATTTTGAAGAGAAGATGCCCTCGGGACTATGGGGGACAATTGTCTTTCTCTTTATCGAGATCATCCTCATCGTTTGTTTGGTTCCAAATGCATTCATCGATAAATCGATCCTGAAAGAACAGGAGTGGGGTGAGATCCTCATGGGGAAAGATTCCCATGACCTCCTGATCGAAAACACCAATTCGCTCTACACCGACCTCATGTTGAATAGCGGTGTCAACGAGACTGTAAAGTTCTTCTTTATCCCAACTGCGGAAGAGCGGGAGCGGTCTAAGGGTTGGGATAACCTCGGTGACCTCTGGTTTAGCTTCATCAGCGCTCGTGGCGAAGCTCTTACAAAGGTCATATATCACATCTATTACAGAATGCTCCTGTTGTTTATGTGGGCTCCGTACATGGTTGTGATGTTGGTGCCTTCGATTTTCGGTGGGTACATGACATGGCACAAGAAAAGGTACTCTTTTGCCCACTCATCACCATTCCTGAACACTCATAGCTCCAGGTTGATTTGGTTTTCGGTCATTGGCGTGATGGTGAGCTTCATTGCGCCCTTGCCCATCCCGCCGATGATCATCCCGCTGATTGTCATCCTTTTGATTCCGATCGCCTCGACTCTCCTGATCGGAAACCTTCCTAAGCGTCTGTAACGAAGCTGGAGGGCCCCTTGGGGCCCTCGTGTTTGACCCTCCAATGCGGATTCCACGGTCATCT
>NZ_JAEILC010000153.1:0-11896 GCF_016307435.1 Pseudomonas sp. S4_EA_1b
ATACTGAAACTATCCTGAGCATGCTCCACCTTTATTGGTTCGGATGTGTTGGGCTGGCTGTTGTTATCCATCTTCTTCTTAAAAGAATGGGTCCAGGCAAAGTCCACCCTGTTTTCCGGTGAAAACTGATAAGAAAACCCTGCAGAACCAAACCTGTTGGGAATGGCAGGAATTACCGCGAGCATAGTATCGGAGCGCAACGCTTGAGTTGCTATGCGGGCACCACCTCGCAGCGTCCACTTGCCAGTCTGATAGGCAACTCCAAGCGAAAGAGCCGTCTGATCTTTGTAATTCTGCGGCATTAGAATATCGATGTTGCCACCATTATTCTGCACAAAGCCAACATCAATATCCTTCATTGCGTGCTTCCAGAATATTCGGGAAACGTCCGCAGCAAACAACCACTGTTCATTGAGCTGATGACTTATACCAAGATTCAATTGTGCGGGAGTTTGAAAGTCACTTATCTTGACCTTACCTGCCAGCGCAACTTGGCCTATTATCGCGTCGACCGCCGTCAAAGTTGCATTACCTTCCATATCAGCTATCCGGCTTTCCATAGAATACGCAGCACCCAAGACCGTATCTTGTGTGACTTTGTAGATCATACCTAGCCGTCCGCCGATACCCCACGCATCCACACCACTTGCCACCGGTTCATTCTTGGTAAAACTCAAATGCGCACCACGAAAGTCAGGTAGGCCCCCAAGCACAGGAACAAGACTACCTCTCGCCCGGCCCGCTCCGATCAGCGAACCAACCTGATCCGCCCCCATCAACATCTCCAGGTTCAAGCCCTGCCACACGGCGTCGACACTGGCCCCCACAGCCAATTTTTCGTTGATTTCGTAGCTCACCGCAAACGGAATGTTCAAGGTCAATAGCCGACTTGAGTTCTCGAGTCCAGTATCAAGTCCGCCAGTGGCACGAGACAAAAAACTGTTGCGCCCGTATTCCGTTCCAACCCCTCCTTGAGCAAAGACACCAAAGCCGAGTCCCCAGGAGCCACTGTGATAGGTGTAAGCCAACTGAGGGGCGGCATAAGGGCCCCGGTTTTTTGAGTGATCTCTGGAGGGGGCAGTTTCTCCAGTAGCCTGGTTTTTAACCTCTATATCAGTCAGTACAAAATCCAGCCCCAGTTGAATTTCCGACCCTGGCGGCATCAAAGACAGCGTCGCCGGATTCGTCATCATACCGGCCGCTCCCACATCGAATGCGGTTGCTGCTCCGCCCATCGCTGTTGAGACGGGCCCATGCCCAACGAACCTAAATACATCGCTGGTAGCCAGGACCTCTTGAGAGGTGACCGCCAATACCGCTGTGCTTATTGCGCCAATCAGTATTCTCATCATTTATATCTCTTATTATTCTAAGTGGGTTATTGGTTATGACCAGACGAACACCGCACCTTTGTATCCAACTTCGAGTTTATCGTGGCCAAGAGATTTCACTATACTTTCAGCAGAAACACGTACCGACGCACATTGCTGAAGCAATGTTTATTATTCAATATTTCGTAATCAACTAGTGCCCTGTCTCAGAAATACGTTCTCTTTTTGACGAGTGGCAACGTAGCCTGGCGGCAACAGACACCGTCAAAAGCGAACAGCTTATTTCTGAGACAGGACACTAGACTAGGAATTAGGCATTTCCGCAAAACGCCTGGGTCATTCGCCTAGTCGCCTTGAGTATCGATCGAATATATCCAGCAGAATGAATTGGCGAACTGCCGCGACCCAATCAAGCTTCTGTATTTTTATAAGCATCCGAATTAATCCCTCCGCGCACTAAGATGGAATTAGACCGCGGGCTTGGGCCATGGTCAGCGCCGTATCTTCGATCATATCTTCCTGGCCTCCGACCATGCCGCGCCGGCCCATCTCAACCAGGATGTCACGTGCTGGCACTCCGTATTGTTTCTCTGCCCGCTTGGCAAATAGCAGGAATGAGCCATATACACCGGCGTAACCTAGTGTAAGCGAGTCGCGGTCAATGCGGATCGGGAAATCCATCATCGGCACCACCAAATCTTCGGCTACATCCTGGATTTTGAACACATCGACACCAGTCTCGATCCCGGACCGGGAGCAAACTGCTATGAAAACTTCCATCGGCGTATTGCCGGCACCAGCACCGAGACCTGCAGCCGCGGCATCGATCCGGTTGGCTCCGTATTCAACCGCCATCAAAGAGTTAGCCACGCCCATTGCCAAATTGTGATGGCCGTGAAAGCCGAGCTCGGTTTCCGGATTGAGTTTCTCCCGCAGCAATCCAATGCGTGCTTTAACGTCTTCCGGCAACATGTAGCCGGCCGAATCAGTGCAATAGATGCAGTTGGCTCCATAGCTTTCCATCAATAGCGCCTGCTCCAGTAGCTGCTCAGGCGATGCCATGTGCGCCATCATCAGAAAGCCGACCGTATCCATGCCTATATTGCGGGCATATTGGATATGCTGCTGCGAGACATCGGCCTCGCTACAATGGGTAGCCACACGAATAGTATGCACACCCAGTTCGTGCGCCATCTTTAGATTGTCAACGGTACCGATACCAGGCAGTAGCAACGCAGACACCTTGGCTTGTTTCATCAGAGGGATCACCGACGACAGATATTCCTCGTCGGTATGAGCGGGAAAACCATAGTTGATTGACGAGCCGCCCAAACCATCGCCGTGCGTGACCTCGATCAACGGCACGCCGGCAGCGTCTAGTCCCCGCGCGATGCTGGTCATTTGTTCCAGCGTCATTTGGTGCTGCTTCGGGTGCATGCCGTCACGCAGTGTCATGTCATGAACAGTAATTTTTTTGCCTTTGAGTGCCATGCTTTATTCCTCACGCAGCAGTTATTTTTGCGTCTCTATCGTCGGACCGAGTTTAAGTTTTCCGCTACTAATTTCTTCAGCGAACATCTCCGCAGTGCGAACAGCTGCGGCAGTCATGATGTCAAGATTGCCGGCATATTTGGGCAGGTAATCACCTAGACCCTCAACCTCCAGAAACAGAGAGATGCGCTTACCGTCAAATACCGGCCCGTTAACTAGTTTGTAACCGGGAACATATTTCTGGACTTCCTTGACCATTTTCTGCACCGAAGCAGTGATTCTTTCGCGATCAGGTTCGGTTTCAGTCAGGCAATGCACGGTGTCGCGCATAATCATCGGCGGTTCGGCCGGATTGATGATAATAATGGCCTTGCCCTTTTTTGCGCCGCCGACTATCTCAATTGCACTGCCGGTAGTACGGGTGAACTCATCAATATTGGCGCGGGTGCCGGGGCCTATCGATTTGGATGCAGTGGTGGCTACGATTTCTCCGTAAGTTACAGGCTGCACACGTGACACCGCAGCGACCATCGGGATAGTGGCCTGGCCACCGCAGGTCACCATGTTGACATTCATTTCACCCTGGCCAACATGTTTAAGAAGATTCACCGGCGGCACACAGAAAGGACCGATTGCAGCCGGGGTCAAGTCGATCATCATCACACCTAGCTCGTTGAGCTTGCGCGAGTTTTCTGCGTGGACATAGGCCGAAGTGGCATCGAAGGCAATCAGGATCCCATCTGTTGCGATATGCGGCAACAGACCATCAACGCCATCGGAGGTAGTTTTCAATCCCATGGCGGCAGCGCGCCGCAAGCCTTCAGAAGTCGGGTCTACACCGACCATCCATACCGGCTCCAACACCGTGCTGCGCTGTAACTTATAAAGCAAGTCGGTACCAATGTTACCGGGGCCGATCAGTGCGCATTTAATTTTGTTCATCTCACATACTCTCTGCTTTAATGAAAACGCACCGAACAGTTACCGATGCCGCCTATCGAAACGCGCAAGTTATCGCCGGCCTTGACTGGGACCATTGCACCGAGTGCTCCCGACAGGATCACTTCGCCGGCCTTCAGTGGGATGCCCAACTTGCCCAGTGTATTTGCAAGCCAAACTACCGCATTGACAGGAGAATTCATGGTAGCGGCGCCCGCACCGGTGACCACCGTTTCGCCATTTTTTTCCAAAACCATTCCGCTGGTGCGCAGGTCAAGCCCTCGCGGATCAACCATGCGATCACCTAGCACGAACACACCGCAGGATGCGTTGTCGGCCACTGTGTCCTGAATGTGGATTTTCCAGTCGGTGATGCGTGAATCGACGATCTCGAAGCAGGCCATAACGCCTTCGGTGGCGGCTAGTACGTCGGCCGCACTGACTCCAGGCCCCATCAGGTCTTTCTTCAGTACGAAGGCGATTTCTCCTTCAGCCTTCGGCTGGATCAACGTAGCAGCGTCGATGGCCGCACCATCGCCATAGATCATGCCATCAAGCATGTAGCCGAAGTCGGGCTGGCTCACGCCCAGCATGTTCATCACCGCGGCGCTGGTAACGCCGATTTTCTTGCCAACGATCCTCTCGCCGGCCTGCAGGCGGCGTGAAATCATGCGCTGCTGGATGTGATATGCATTGTCGATCGTAATATCTGGGTAGCGGCTAGTCAGCGGGTCCACCACTGTGCGCGAACACAGGGCAGCATAGAGCTCGTCGCCGAGAGTTTCGATGAGTTCAGGTGACATGTTGGCCGGATTTCCATTGATTAAGTGTTTGTTTATTAATTATGGGTGAGACTCATACTCAGCACTGTATTGAGCTCCTCATCGAAAAGTGCGGTTGCACCGCTAAGGCTATTGGTTCCAGGGCACCGCTGTGGCCAAAGCCAGGTTATACACGGCTTACATATTGCTCCATTGCCGAACCCCATTAAGTACATTTCAGCTCAAGCTCCAGCGCCGAAAGATAACCAGATCAGCTAGTGGCGAAAGTATTTAGCCCTACTCCATTTCCTTACTGGCCAGATCAAAGCTTATCAAAATTGATCAAATCTAACCCCAGGACAGAGTTGTACAGTGCGGCATGCGGCAACAGACTGTAAGTGCAAAACCTCAGTAAATATTAACTCCGGACCAAGTACTTACTTATTACGCATAGATTTATGACCCCACATGGCCGTGCGCTTGTGCCTCGTCATCACCCAAGACCGGTCATCTACGTCGCGCGCGCCCCAACCAAACTCAAGCTCAAACCCGGACGGCGTCTCAGCGTAAAAGGAAATCATGTGATCGTTGACATGGCGTCCGATCGTCGCCGTGATCCTGCTGGACCTAATATCACTATTTGCCGGCACCCGAAGATTGGAGTCGGTAGATTTGTCGCCCAATCCATCGATTCGGTCGTACGCATGACCTACATCATCCAGCGTCAAGGCCTGCAGCAAAAAATGGTGAACTCTCTTGGGTAACGGAGCCTCCGCGATCGCCATTGTGTGGTGGCGCCCGTTGCAATGAAGAAAGTATCCCCGCACTGTAATATCCGGACCCATAGCTATATCAATGACGTCGGACATCTGGAAACCCAGTATGCCAGTATAGAAAGCCAGTCCTTCTTCAATATTCGGGACAGCATAAAAATAATGCCCAGCTCCTTGGTCACCAGTCAGGAACCCAGTGACACCAGTGCCAGAAACGAAAGGCTGCTCGAATAGTTCGGTAGCCCCGTAGTAAATTTCCAGCGGCATTCCAAATGGATCTTCAAAAGAGACCAGTTCCATCACGCCACGCTTTTCTGCCAGTTCAGTGTCGCCGGTCCTCACCTGAACACCAGCCTCCCGTAGCCGCTCCGTAATCAGCTTCAAGGCCAGCGGATTGGCAACTTCATAACCGGCGAATGCTAGGTCGTCAGCCTCCCCCCTTTCCACGGCAATCCGCCAACTGCGTGAGTCCATGCGGTATAAGGCATTCTCATCGGAGCCAACAACCTCCATCAAACCCACTTTTTCGGTGAGGAACGAGCGCCATGCCGGTACATCACTTACAGAGAACCCCATGTAACCCAAGCTTTTAATGCCCATTTTCATCTCCTCAATCAATGTTAAGTTTTTCGAGCAGGTCCTTACCTCCGACTGCGGAAAAAAGTCCGCGAACGCCCATGCCTCCGTCATAATTCAGTAAGGCACCGGTGGCGGGCGCAGAGTCGCCACGCGTGGCGAAAAACACATAAGCTCCTGTGTATTCTTCGGCGTCAGGCAGGCGGCCGATTGGCAGTACGTCCTGCAGCAACTCAGCCAACGGCACATTCGATATCGACTGCTCACTCATTCCCAACGAGCAAGGTCCTCTCAAATCCGTATTGATACCGCCAACCCCCACACCATTGACCCGGACGTATGGTGCCAACTCGAATGCCAGCTCGCGCACCAGCCCCACCACTGCGTGCTTCGTCGCCGTGTAAAGAGGACCACCGCCATTGGGGTAAAAACCTGCATTCGAGATCGTGCAGATCACGCTGCCTCGGCTGGCAACCAGCGCTGGCAGGCATGCCTTGACGGCGAGAATATAGCCCTTAACATTAATCTGAAATACTTCATCAAATGCTTTGTCGATACTGTCTTCAGGTAGATCGACAAGTGCCGTGTTGTAATCCCAGATAGCGGCGTTGGGGATCAGAGTGTCAATCCTCCCGAACTTGGCAATACAACGACTGGCAGCCAGTTTCTGGTCTTCCATTGAACGCACATCACCGACAATGCATACCACATCTTCGCCGTGATCAGACTCCAACTGTTGAAGTCGATCGGCACACTTATCGAGGACAGCCACCTTGGCACCTTCGGCCACGAACCGTTCCACAAGGGCATGCCCCAGTCCAGATGCGCCCCCTGTGATTAATATAACTTCTTCTTTTAGTTTCACTTTTAAGCTCTTCTAGTTATTAAGAATAAGTCGACGTTCACTCGCATCGCTCAGCTTTAGCTTTCATAAAATCCCGCAAGTTAGAGCTAGCGTCCTGCAATTTTGTGGCCGATACAGGAATGTGGTCAGCCACCAATCGGGTTGCAACGGAAAAATCCTTCGGGGCATTGATAGCCGTTGCGGCTTCAACGCGACCATCAAGAACCCTGAACTGCACCAGCGGCTGACCATTCTCGACGTTACCGCGCAAGACAACTTCTCCGGGGCCTTCGATGTCGCCAACCATCTGTATCCGATGCCCTGCAATCTCCGTCCAAGAGGTTGGCACCTGAAGAGCCGGGATAGACTTGCCTAACATGGCCGCGGCGGCAGTTTCAGCCTGCATGTGGCTGTTCAGGTAGGTCTCCAGCGAGCGCAGTTCACCGGACCTCAGGGGCCAGGCTGCTACGTCACCTGCCGCGAATACTGCAGGACATGAGCTTGCACCCGTAGCGTCAACTACCACGCCGCGCTCACATGCGATACCGGCCGCACGTGCCAGTTCGTCGGCTGGTTCTGCACCGATGCTCACCAAAACTGTGCCAGCTGCTATCCGACGTCCATCGGCACAAACGACGGCATGCACGTGTCCCTCGCCCTCGAAATGCGCTGCCTGTGCGTTCAGTTCAACCCGGACACCCAAACGCTCCAACTCGTTGCGACACCAGGCCCCGGTTGATCGGCCTAGCACTCGCAACAGCAGTTCGTCCCCGGCCTCCAGAACAGTGACGTGGGCACCGGCATTAATAGCAGTGGTCGCCACTTCGCAACCGATCAGGCCACCGCCGACAATTACCAGAGACTGGCCCGGCTCAAGCGCCTGCCTCAGCGCCTGGCTGTCGGCGCGGTCACGCAAGGTGTGAATGCCGGCCAACTCGCTTCCCGTAATAGCCATACGCCGCGCGCGAGCGCCGGTGGCTAATAGCAGTCGGTCGTAGGCTAGAATGTCACCGGATTCGAAAAGTACCTGGTGGTTTACCACATCAATACCGGTCACGCGTACACCTAAATGGAGATCTATATCGGCCGATGCATACCAACAAGGATCCAGGATCGCGGGTGGTTCGACCACTTTTCCTGACAGGGTGTCCTTGGATAAGGAGGGGCGATCGTAAGCCACATGCAACTCCTCCCCGACCAGATGGATCTTTCCCTGATATCCTTGGGCGCGAAGATAGCGAGTGGCAGTTGCGCCAGCCAAGCCAGCACCAATAATGACGATTGATTTAATCATGGCGCTAGATACCCGGCATCAAAGTCTACGAACACATCGCTGCCATCTATTCGAATCGGATATATCTTCAGCGGCTCACAGGGCGGTGCTGCTTTTACCTTGCCCGTGCGGACACAGAACCTACCCATGTGCAGCGAGCATTCGACAATGTCACCCTCTAGGTAGCCGCCTTCGGACAAGGACCAGTCACCATGAGTGCAACGGTCCTGTGTTGCGAACAACTCTCCATCGACGTTGAAAATCGCGACGGCTTCGCCCTTACTTTCAACCTGCAAGGCGTCACCGACGGGCACATCAGATACTTCACAAACTTTGGAAAAAGTCATTCTTTTTTGTCTCTTATTATAGAGTTGGTCTGAAAAAGTACGCACTCGGAAAATGCACGCCAGTAACCACGCGGACTGCAGACTGGATATCTCATGAGGTCAAGCCTTTTTCAGAGTTTCTATAGCTAACTTTAACTACTCATTAAATCCGGCAGCCAGCTTGGCGCAAGCGGCCGGATAACGTCGACGCGCATGGGAAATGACAGAGTTCAATTCAGGCCCACAGATTCAGGAGGTTGGGACGGTTAACCCAGATGACCGGCGAGACGACACGCGCCATACCTGTAACCCCCAGACGATCCACACCACGTGGATGGCGAACGTCAGGAGCCCGAACCACATGGCTTCGTGACTCCAAACGATGCTGTACAAGTCCCAGATACCGTCGAGCACTTCCGTGACGATGACCACGGGGACAACCGCCATGAAGCGCACGGGCTGACGTGCGCCCCACAACGCAACCAGCCCAGTGCCCCCCAGCTGCAGCCCGACTACGGCCCAGGCATCCTGCAGCAGGGTGAATACCGGAGCGCCGACCTGCAAATCCACACCCGAATACATCATGCCGAACAGCCGCAGGCTGCTGAAATGCAAAGTCCCGAGGAGATTGGCCAAGTAAAAGATACCGATCGCGATCAGGAAAGGGCGAGCGCGATTAGTTTGCGTAGCTATCGGGTAGCTCCTCTTCATTTTCAGGCCGCTCTCATGAATAGGCTGGGTATAGGGTAAGTGGCCAGCATTCCCTAGTTAGAAAAACTGGCTGAGATTATTCGCTGTAATCGTGCTCTGGTCGAGCAAGATCGTTCGCTTGGCAATTTTGAATCCCAGCCCGTCACTTACACGGAGCAAAATATCTCGACGCTCACCGACATAGATGTCCGTCATACGCTCCAATCGATTACGGTAACAAAGGAACGCAGAACTAACTTCCAAAGTACCAGCACTCTCAGTTTCGCGGACGATAACGTTGCTTACAATGTGCCGGCTGCGCGACGGTGGATCTTCAGTCCAGTTAAGCCCCGAAACCCTCGCCCGAATGCGCGCACGCATGCTCTCATACGTCTCGTCAAAATGGGCATTACCGCCGGGGGGCACGTACTCCATCGCCTTATTCCGGGATGTATGAGTAGTACGAATTGGCATCCAATATTGGATGTCTTGGGTCAGTAAAGCCAGCCAGGCCTCATAGTTTTGATAATCAAGCAACTGTGCTTCGCGATAGTAGAATTGCTCAACGGCATTTTGCAATTCAAGACTGACGGGCATTTCTGGCCACTCGATGGGTTTTGTCAAATCAGCGGATGTCATAATTAGTTTCCTGTATATATGTTGGGCGACCTGCACTCGGCTCATGCAAATAGCAAATCCATAGCATGACGATTATCACCAAACGCACAGCTGTACATTTTGGAATGCACCCGAGTAAATCCCCCCGACAAAGCCAGGGGTTTACCCAAGTTAATCAATTCACTTAGGCACTTCCAGCAACCAAAAAACAGGCTAAACCCTTGTCTACCACGGTAGAAACCCGATGAAAGTGATTGCTTTTTTCGGTCACTTTATCTGCTCAAGACTTTAGCGTGTCCCAACTCGGCTCGGACATCATGCGGCTCCAGTGGTGGTAGAACCCTCGCGCAGCTTCTTCGCTATAAACGTAGCTGGTCTTTCCAGGAAACTCCGGGTTGTTCTTGTTTGGCACACCCGCCCCCATCTGGGCACAAAGAGGTCTACTTCTAGCCTTGTAGCCGCGCAATCCCCGCTGAACCTCCACCCAGTTTTCGCCATCGTCCTGCTCGTAGGTTCCCCCTTGATTGAAGGTGAAGATGTTTTTCCGACGATATTCTTCCTTGATATCTTCAGGTGCATCAGCATCCACTACGATGAAAGACCAAACTTCGATCTCATTAGGGCCACGTGGGTGCCAAGTACGGACTGTATTGATGCCAGGAAGAAATGAGCATGTCGGAAAAATGGTCATATGCTGAGCAACCATGCGATCAGCCGGAAGAACTTTACCCAGACGCTCTTTTGCACGCTCAGCAGCTGGACCTTTGGTCCAGTAATCGACAACCTTAGGACCCATGATGGCTTGCAGAAGTGCGAAATCGTCATTGAACCAGCCGGTCCCATGTCCACCCCACTTAGCCCGGAACTGATTCCCACTTGACGGTAACTTTACTTGGGACAAATCCATTTCAGGCGAGAGGCTGGACAATACACCTGAAAGATGCGCCATCGTTCCCGCATGGTACATATCGCTACAGAATTGCTCGGCGGCGAATTTCCAGTTACAGGGGATTACCGTCTTTTGCATACCGGTGATGACCTGAGTACCTGCCTCGGTCCGATCGAGCATCACGTCCATATAGGGTGTTGCATCGCTCAGATAGGTCTTCAAATCAGGGGCTTCGGTATCCCAGTTGGCAAAAATCAGCCCCTTGTAAGTATCCACCCGCGCTTGCAGCGGCCCCCAGTCGGCCTTGTCGAACCCGCAGTCACCCTCTTTTTTGTCACAAAAAGCCTCTTTCTCGTAGGGTACATTGACCAGATTACCGGCGGTGTCATAGGCCCACCCGTGATAAGTGCAGGTAAATGACTTTGCGTTGCCAAAATCCGATCGCTCAATACGCATACCGCGATGCCGACATTGGTTTAAAAAGACTTTAATGCTCCGGTCTTTCTGCCTCACTACAATTACTGGGTCTTCACCCATGTAGGTGGTCAGATAATCCCCGGCTTTGGGAATGTGCCCCTCGTGCCCAAGCAGCAGCCAGGATCGAGCAAACACCCTCTCAAGCTCGATCTCATACAAATCCTGATCAGAGAAAATACGTGGATCAAGCAACCCCTTTTCCTCATCAACGAGCGCTTTAATCTCCTCGTCAGACCAGTTTTTCACCCATTTCAAAGGGGCTTCCTGCACTTCTTTATTTATTATTGAACTCATGACCTATACTCTCCTTCAAGATGCTCTTGTTAGAATAAAAAACAAGCTTCTTTCTCTTGCTGACCCGAAGCTTCAATACAGCGCCCGACGAACCACCGTGACAAGCCGCCTTCCTGGAACACATGAAGCGAATATTCAGTATGCGCTCGCAATAGCCAAACCCTAGTAGCTAAACTCTAGATTTTGCAATTTTATATTGCGCTACCGACATTAATCCAGCACATCCCATAAGGTTCTATTCAGCACGACTACCTTCCATGTTACTGCCAACACGAAACGAGTGAATGCTTATTTTTGTGATTCGGGCATGTCTACTCCCACCATTATTACCTTATTACTTTCAATAGAGGTTTACGATGCCACGAAACGGAGGCAGGGAGATATCCGTATTTCAACAAATGATATCCGATTTCTTAATATCTTCATCCATAACAACAGGCCAGCGCTACCAAGCAATGGAACCCCTGGCCAATTGGCGTTCTGAGCACGTTCACCCGAACCAGCCGCCTTCATTAACCCTTATCGACTTTTCCGCTTCTAAAGCTATATTTCGAATCCTTTCAGGCCCGAGTGAACCGCTTCGTGGCCTGGTACAACCA
This sequence comes from Pseudomonas sp. S4_EA_1b, assembly GCF_016307435.1. NCBI lineage: Bacteria > Pseudomonadati > Pseudomonadota > Gammaproteobacteria > Pseudomonadales > Pseudomonadaceae > Pseudomonas > Pseudomonas sp. S4_EA_1b. The sequence continues at coordinate 11,882 of NZ_JAEILC010000153.1, forward strand.
TGAACATCGTCACAG
>NZ_JAEILC010000154.1:0-8925 GCF_016307435.1 Pseudomonas sp. S4_EA_1b
CTCAGCTCCTGAAACCGCCAACTTTGAAAATAAAGACCTACCACCCAAGTCCCGAAGCCAGCCAATCCATTTGATGCATCCATCCTTTATCGAATTCGCCAAGGCATTTCTCCGATACAAACACACCCTGCACCCAACCAAGGGAATAAGCAGAGACATCGCTGCATTACGACTGATCGAATTTTCGTTGCGCCAAAACATGGCAACACCCGACATCACTAAATTTGACCAGCGGCATTGGGAAATAATCGTCTGCACTTTGGAGTCAAGCACTATACGGCAATCGCTCTGCAACATAGTGCTTTCCATTCTAAAATCGTTATCAGATCTCTTCATAATACAGGTCGACCCGCGTTTTTGGAGGCACCCTTACCTAGGTGCGCGCAGTTACGATTACTTAAATGGTTCTCAAGCACCTGCTGAAGTAAAGGCTCAGAAAGCTCCTGATCAGGATGCGCTACTTGCGATTGCAGAGGTATTCTCACGTGGCGCCTATGAAGTGCAGATTGATAATGACGTTATGGTCACTTGCATTACCGCTTTACTACTAAGTGCACCCATGCGTATAGGTGAGACCCTGCGCTTTCGCATTGATTGCTTGCGAGACGATCACGACAAAAACGGGGAGATTCAATACTATTTAGTCTACTGGGTCCCAAAGACCAAAGAGTTTGCACGCAAACCAATTCCGAAAACACTAATAAATATCACTACAGACGCAATAAATCGGCTAGTAAAAATCACTGACGAAGGCCGCTCCTTGGCCCGTTACATGGAAACCAACCCATCGAGATTCTACCGCCACGCCAATTGCCCTAATGTTCAAGACAACGAGCCACTCTCGGTAAAGCAAGTAATGCAGGCTCTAGGTTTTACCGATCGAACCTGCTGCCAATCCCTTATCCATAGACTAACCGGTAGTTGGTCATTGTCCGGATTTACTCTAGACTCGCTTTGGAAACTTATACTAATAGAGCACAAAGCCACCAACCCATATTTCCCCTACCAGGAGCCACACCAGGGATCTACCAATCCTCCATTGAAAATGTCTGAGTCACTGCTATGCCTTCGTCGCAACCAATTGCGCTTGCGGAGCACTGCAAGTCCCGTTCTGTTAGCGCCATTTGATCCTAGTTTTTATGGGAAGCGCCTGGACACTGGAAACGCCGCGGCCGAGTCCATTAACTTTTTCGCCTATCACGGATACAAGGCATTTAAGTTAAAGTCACACAGCATTCGCCACCTAATTAATAGACTCGCTCGCAGCAGCGGCATTTCATTGGATCTGATCACGGAGTGGAGCAGTCGCGCCACCAGTCGGCAGACGCGCACATATTTGAATGATGACCCGCTCACGTTCGTCGCCAAAGGAGCAGACATACTAGGTACGGTCCAGAAAAATGAGCCACTTCAACCGGTTACTGAAGAACATGCAGAAAAATATGGCCATGGTCCATTCCATCGCAGCCGCTACGGTATTTGTCGTCGTAGCTGGCGAGCTGGCCCTTGCAACAAATTCGCAGACTGTCTTAATTGCTCTGAGCTATTGATGTGTAAAGGAGATAGGCTGGCCACTGATACGATTCAACATGATCTAGATAGCCTTAGACAGACGTACGATGCCGCACAGCAGGCGATATCAGATGGAGAAAGGTCGGCGTCGCGCTGGACGCTTGTTACGGCCGCACAAATTAAGCAAATCACTAATTTGCTTTCAATTTTGAATGATATATCGATCCCGGATGGGAGTCCCATCGAAATAGAGGGCAGGGACTTCAGCCATGAACAGACAATTGTTTCCGAAAAAGCCGAAGCAGCCGCGATCAGGCTGCCTGACAAACAAATGCTTGGAATAACTTATGGCGATGACCTTCTAGCTTGCCTAGAACTTCTCCGGAGCACCGACAATGCCTAAGATCATCTCTGACAAGAATGAAAGGCAGATCGCGCAACTTGTTAGAAACTGGCCGACTGATCATTCACTGAACTGGAACAGCATCTGCCTTGGTGCTCAAGAAATTTTAGGCTGGGGAGCCCCACCAACTCGTCAAGCACTCAATAAAAAACTGCTGATTAAAAGCGCCTACAAAGCAAAGAAAGGTCAACTCAAGTCCGTCGAAACAAAACTCGATGGGATGTCGAAACCAAGAAGCACACTAGATGCGATGAAAAAAATTTCCCGACTTCAAGCTGAGAATGACGCTCTGAAGGCACAACTTTCCACAATGGCTGAACTCGCCAACCGACTTATCTATAACGCATCTATAGCAGGACTTTCACGAGAGAGACTCATGACCCCGCTCCCTACAGTCCATGAGCCAAAGAAAAAGCTCAAGCCCAGAAAATAGCCTGCATGCCTCACCAGTCCGACCAGCCAAGCTAGTTCTTGACTGCTCGCAATTGGCCGATAGCTGCGTGTCACTAGCGTCCGCCACCGGCCAAAAGCAGCCTGTCGTAACAAGCCTGAACCAGCAGCTTTCTTACAGACTGCTCGCCGGCTGGACTCTAAAGCCAGCTGCCACTGAATACGGGGAGACGGCGGGAGCCCTGTTTCTTCGGCCAAACCGTCTCGCTAGTATGTGGACACCTGCCACTGGTGCCTTGGGTGCCGAAATGTTTGAAGGGATTCAGAATGATCCGAAGGTTCCGGCTTGAGCAAAAAGGCCGCTACGAGAAGCTGGTAATAGCTCAACGTTTGTCGGACATGGTGGACAACTACCTGGATGGGCGCCCTGCACCGTTGCTGATCGGTGCCGAACAAGGTGGTATCGGCGAATGGGATGACGTGGTCATCTACCATGCGGATGAGCATTATGAGCACTTCCAGATCAAGCGGCAGACGACCCCCTTCAGCGATAAGCACATCGATAAAGCCGACTACATAAAGTCCTATAAACCCAAGGCCGGCAACAAGGCAGCAGCAAGTGCAACGCCAGTTGTCCCGTCCGATAGCGCCATCGACTCTGAGCTCGATAAGGCCATGAAGAGCTTGTCTGCCTGGAGTCTCACACCCCAGTCCAAGCAGCCGCCAGTCCGCGCTTTTTCACTCATCCTGCTCGGCCTGGAAGTTGTCATCAAGGGCAAGCCAAGTGACTCCATCACCGCCAATCACCTGCACGAGTTTTGTCGACTCTGCAAGCAGGACGGTCTTGATCTGGCTGCCCTATCTAGCCGCCCCGATACCCCAACGCAAAACGTCTATAAATGGTTGACGACCTGGTGTGGCTTTACCGACTGGGATCATGTTCGACAAACCATGCGGACACTTACGATCCATGCCGTAGGGAGCGAAGAGAACCTTGAAGAGCGTGCGTGCGAGTCGTTAGGACGGCACTTTAATGATTCGCGGGCAACCCTTGAGAAGCTAGTGGGGTACATTTCTACAAGTACCACGGATGTTAACGCCATCAGCTGTCATGCGATGGCTAACCATCTCAAAGACGCACGCCGGTCAGATGCTGTGACTTGGACGCAATACCTCATGAGGCCGCAGGCTGGATCCAGTTGGATGGTCGCCGGTACCCACAGCTTGAATGGTACGACGAGCTTGCCAGCGGCCCATGCTGCCACGGAAGTTGTCGGTCACCACTGGACAGCGGGCGGTAACAACAGAAGGCTGCGGTTGCACGCTACCTATTGCCCGCCTACGCCAAATACCGTGGCCCTCCACTCGGCCATCCTTCGGCTGGCCCTGCACTTGAAGAGCGGGAGCCATTGCCTGCTTCTGGGTGAGCCGCTTTGGCGCCAAGGCGCTGGGAACGAGTTGGGTAGAACGCTTGGGATCAGCGAGAGTGATCTTGATGAGCTTCCTTGGATAGACAATTCAGAGGCGCTGTCCTGCGCGTCGGGTCGCGAAATCTCGTCGATCCTGGAGGCGCGAGATGAATCTTCAGCACTTCACCGGGCAATGAACAATCTTGTGTGGGAGCAGCTACAAGCCCGCATCACGGCCAGGTTGAACTCGGTATCCGACATGCCATTACTGGCAGCATTGGAACCGAAGTGGCGCTCTTGGGCCGCTGAGCTAACAGCCGACGCCGCTGCGCGTGAGTCACTGTTAGAACAACTCATGTACCCCAAAACAGAAGGCTTAGACGGGAAACACGCGCTGCGCGTCGGGCCTCGTACTGCAGACCTGCTGGAAACCGCCATTCTGATGCTGCTTCTGGTTTGCGTCGCAATCGGTAACGACGATGGCAATTGGCGCGAAATCCCTGACGTTGGGGATGTTCTCAGCATTGCATTGCAGAACTGGTCAGGCGCTTCAGGCGATCACAGTGGCGCCAGGCCTGTTGCCGATGACCTGATGGCCATTTTGGGGCCTTCGCCAGCGTCGGTAGTCATTCTCGCGGGAGTCGAAGGGTCTCCCACGAGCCTACTCGAGTCCGGTATGGCTGATGATTTTGAGACCAGTAACAGCATGGCGGCTGAGCGCCAGCCCAGATTGCTGGTGACACGATTTGGGGTGCTCAAGCACTTGCGTAACGGGACACTCGCCCAGCTAAAGCAGCAATTCCAACGTCATTGGGATGCTTGGCGCGACGCGCGTGAAGCAGCAATCGAAGCTTATAGGGAAGGACACTAATCATGCTGACACTGCAGGAAGTGGCTGGCGCAATCATTCAGCGTGTAGAGGGTCGGTATGACGTGTGTCCCCGGGACGTAACGGAGCTAATGCTGCCTGAGGTCGACTACGACTCGCATGTTCTTCGACTCAAGCGCTCCCACATCGAACGGGCGGGCTGGCGGACGGTTCTGCTCATCGAGCTTCCACTGACGGCCCTTCAGGCAGCCAACCAGTGGGCAGCCGATGTCCGGGATGTGCTGCCCGAACCTGAGACTGCAGACCTCTATATGTTTCTGATGATCAGCGGTATCGCCAAGGATGACGCTGCACGGATTGAGACGGATGACAGATTTTGCCGCAAGGTTGTTGTGCGCGAATCTGAAGCAGCTGGTGATTTTCTTAACCGGACATTCTTGGCGGCCTTGGATCCCGCTGGCGATGTCGAGACGCTGAGCGATCCATTGGTGTCGGCGCTGAACACGCTGTCCAATGCATACCCTTGGTCTGCTCCACACATCGCTGCTTGGAAAACGCAGTTTCTGACCAACCAAAACGGAGCGGATGTGGTGCGTGTTCTTACCGACTCGCTGGGTGAAAGCGAGGTTCAGTCGTGAGCAAGTTGAATTCAATCACCCTGTCGAACCTGCGCAAATTCGGGTCGGAAGTCACCATCGAGCTGAGTCCCGGAGCGACTATTTTGCTCGCGCCCAATGGTACTGGCAAAACAACGGTATTTGAGGCGATCGAGTTTGGCCTAACCGGGAAAATCGCGCGTCTCCGTGACGACCTTGCCCACATCATTCGTGATGATCAGGCGGCAGCGACAGTCAGTCTGAGTTTTTCTGAGTTAACTGCGACATCACGCGTGACTGCAGCGGGCGAGGTCAGCCGGGACGGAGACTTGAGCAGCGTCTTCCCTAATGTGTCTGCAAATGACATCCCATTCTTGCTGCGTCTAACTCACCTCTTGGATCAGAGGGAGAACGGGTGGATCGTTAATGCAGAAGAAAAGGAAGCCGGAACCCAGTTGGCGAAGCTGCCGATTGGTCGCGACGGTTCTAAAGCTCGCGCCAACCTCGCTGCCGTTCGACGGTCGCTGACGGAGCAAAAAGCCCGTGCGGAAGAAGTGTTGATTGGGCATGAGACTGATTTGAGCGAGTGGACTCGCCTACTTCAGGAGCGTGACATAGCTGCTGCCGGTGCAGTAGGTGCATTACGACCGCTCGATCGAATTGCCGACGCTCTCTCTGACGCTGCAAACCAGACGCAAAGCCTGAGCCAGATTCCACCTGGCTTATTGACCGGGCCTGCAAGCCAGGAGGGGCTGACGATTGCACACTCCGCACTGACCGAGATCTTGCAAGGGAAGGTCGAACGGACTCGGGCGCATATTTCAAGCCTTGCCTTGGTAAACGATCTTGTTGAAAGCTTTGTTGCGGCGCAGGAGCAGCTCGAAAAGCTCAATGAAGACCTCGCGGCAGCTAGTCAGACACTCGATAAACACGCGAACACGAGGGCTGACGGCAATGCCGCCTTGCAGGAGCATCAGGCCAGTATCCACTCTGCACAGCAAGAACTTACCAGCATCGGGCAGCAACTTGAGCGTCTGATTGGAGAAACCACTGCAAAACAGGAGATCGCTCACCGAAATGACGCGTTGACGTCAGCGATTGCTGCCCTACGCGAGGCTGAAGAAAATTCTCGTGTACTTCGCGAGCAGCATGAGCGCAACCAACGGGTTCGCAACCAGCATGCTCAGATTGACGCCCAGCTTCATGGCATCAACCAGACTGAGCAGCGCTTGGAGGCGAGCCGTCTAATGCTTGCCGACTGGCAGGCCACTGAGCAGCAAATCAGCGAGGTTGTTCAGCAAATCACGGATCTCGGAGTGCTCATCGATAAACAGAGCATCGATCGGGATGCCGAACGTTCCTCGTATGAGACGTGTAAAGCTGCGGAGGCCACTGCCCGATCATTTTATGAGATGCTCAGTTCTTCCGCCGACGCAATCCGTCAGGCCGTTGCATCCATAGCGCAACATCTTCCCGCTGACCAAGATCAATGCCCGCTTTGCCTGGAGCCGCATGGTGCAACCAAGCTTCAGTCCCGTGTGGCTCAAGCCCTTGAAGCGATCAATCCGAGTTTGACTGCAGCTGAGCAGCGATTGCGAGCTGCTGTGGAAGCGTTGACGGCCAGTGAGGTCGCGGTTGAGAAAGCGCAGCAAGCACTAGACTTCAGCCGAATGGAGCTGGGTGCTTTGGAGTCCAGCCGCCAGGATCTGGGAAGACGAGTTGCGCAGTTTCGTACCGATCCGATTTTGGCTAGTGACTCGCTCCCATTGGCAAGGGAGTCGCTCAGGCAGCAACTCGATAGTATTGCTCCTGCCAAAAAGCGTTTGACTGATCAGCGAGCGGCTTTGGACGCTCTCCCTTCCCCTGAAGCCTTTGAACAAACCGAGGGGGCCTTCAACTCGGCACAGCAGATGCTCGACTTGGCCCGAGTTCAACAGAGCGAAGCGTCTACGCGGCTGGATCAAGCAGTTGCCGCACTGGCCGCGCTCACCTCTGGAGAACCGCTGGCTCGTACGCTTGAGCAACTCACTGCAGAAAAAGCGCAGCTGGAACAGCAGATCAGCGATCTGAACGGGAAGGTTGAGACTGTGCAATCCGCCCTAGACACCCAGCAGCATCAGTTGGTTGAGTCATTAACCGCAGTCAAGGAGATCGAGGAAGAAATCCGAAGGGTTCAAACGCTCCTTCTTCAAATCCGCGCGAGCTGGCAAGAGCAGGATTTGACCGGCGACCCACTTGCGGAAGCTGCGCAGGCCCGTGAAGCGACACTGCGCGCTACGTTGACCCTCCTGGAGGGGTATGTTTCAGCACTCGAAGGCATTGGGGTGGAGATCTCTGCTTGGGCCAAGCTGAACGATTCACAACTGGCTCAGCGGTTGATTGATGCTCAGCGTCTTGACCGATCAGAAGAGGCCTTCGAAGCGTACCTCAATGACAGCATCAACGCGGCACGCTCCAGCTTCTTGCAGTTGTCCTTGATCTCGGACGCGATGGATTTGCTGGACGGCTCACTCAAGAAAGAAATTGAGAATGTTCAGAAGCATGTCGGCAAGGTGGTACCCCGCTGGCAGGCGCTGCTAAAGCGTGTCGTGCGAGAGTCCAGGTTCCACGAGGCAAGCCTGAAATTCTTCAACTCGTATAACAAGGATCGTGCCGGCGTTTCTGTACCGCTTGGCAATAAAGCGGTACCGGTACCTGATATCGCGAGTGAGGCACAGTTGACGGATCTTCAACTGACCTTCCTGCTCTCAATGGCGATGAGTCATCAGTGGTCTCCTTGGAAAGCACTGTTATTGGATGACCCGACTCAGCATCACGACCTGGTACATGCCTCTGCGGTTTTCGATTTGCTGCGTGACTACATCGTTGATCATGGTTTCCAGGTCGTTATCGCTACCCATGATGCTCTGCAGGCTCGTTACTTCATGCGCAAGCTGCAAAACGACGGAATTGAGGCCAAGATCTGGACGCTCGTGCCGACTGAAGATGGCGTCACTGCGCAAGCAGGGAGCTGGAAACAGCGCATTCAATAATGCAGATATCTTTCCGGGCCTTGATTTAAATGTAAGCTGGGCGCAAGCCAAGTCCTCACGGAGGTTGGCTTTCGCGCAGCGGTAGGTACGCATCTATAGATCCGCCATCTTGGGGCCGAAACAGCTCTTGGGGTATGACTGCTTCTGGCCGCTAGTGTGCGCTCTCTTGCTTGGATGGCATTACGTTCTGGCCCAACGTTACTGTAGCGAATCCGCAGCAGTATCAATCAAAGCCTCCTGTATCCCGCGTGAAGAAAGACGCTACGTTGCGCCCGTTCTTCCACGGCTTCGCTTGCCGCCCCGCTACGGCAGATTCGAAGCATTCATCGAAATGTCATCATTTAGAAGCAGTGCGTTAACAAGGAATTTCTACCCTTTGCATCGCGAACCGCAATTGTGCGGCCAGCAATATTGCGAAAGGTGATCAAATGACGCCCCATCCGATACAGGACGCCGTGCTGCGGGTCGACCGGTTGAGCGTCGTCTACCCAGGCGGCGTGACAGCCCTACGCGATACCTCGATTGCATTTCGGCGTGGTGAGTTCACCGTGCTGCTTGGTCTCTCGGGCGCAGGCAAGTCGACCTTGCTCCGTAGCCTCAATCGACTCGTCACGCCCACTCGCGGCAGTGTCACCAGCGAGCTCGGTGAGCTCGGCAGCGGCTCGGCCTTGCGTCAGCATCGTCGGCGTACCGCCATGATCTTTCAGCACCACCAGCTAATCGAACGTCAAAGTGCACTGGCTAATGTGCTTAC
>NZ_JAEILC010000155.1:0-22121 GCF_016307435.1 Pseudomonas sp. S4_EA_1b
TGATCTGTGAATACATTCCAATGTGGGAGGGGGCTTGCCCCCGATAGGGCCCGCAAGGCCACCACAGCACTCAAGCTACCCAATCCCACCTACGCTTAAGTTAGGATGCTGGTTCCAAATTCGAGGTGGTCTCCATGTTCTTCGGCATTCTCCTGATCATCACCTGGCTGATCCTGCTGCTGCGCTACCCGGCCAAAGCGCTGCCGGTGTCCCTCGCGGCCTTGGCGGGCCTGGGTTGCGTGGCCGTTTGGGTGGTGTGGCTGGACAACCGCGAAGCCTCACAATTGGCGCGCCTGGAACTGCGCATTACCTACGCGCCGCAGGACTGCCCAGCCGATCGGCCACTGAAGCTGACCCTGAACAACGGCAACGACGTGCCCCTCACCGAACTGCGCTGGCGCGTCGCCGCCTACGCACCGGGCGACACCGTGAACCTGGCCGACAACGTCTACGCCGCCCCGCGCTATCGCGGCCCCGGCGAGTTGCAGGCCGGCGCCACTTGGGACGATTGCCTGCCCACCCCACCGCTACGCCCCGGCTACCGCGCGCAAACCCTGGAATTTCGTGCCGAGCACCTGCAAGGCAGCTTCGCGGACTGATAAAGGACTGCTCCATGCCCAACGTATTGATCACCGGTTGCTCCAGCGGTATCGGCCGCGCCCTGGCCGAAGCGTTCAAAGCCGCCGGCTATGACGTGCTGGCCAGCGCTCGCCGCAAGGATGATGTGATTGCCCTCAACCAGGCCGGCTTTCATGCCGTGCAGTTGGATGTTAACGATGCCACCGCGCTGAAAGCCCTGGCCGCACACCTGGGCGAGCTGGACGTGCTAATCAATAATGCCGGCTACGGCGCCATGGGCCCGCTGCTCGACGGCGGCACCGAGGCCATGCAGCGCCAGTTCGAAACCAACGTATTTTCCATTGTCGGCGTGACCCAGGCGCTGTTCCCGGCCTTGCGCAAACGCAAGGGTTTGGTGGTGAATATCGGCAGCGTCTCCGGCGTGCTGGTCACGCCGTTCGCCGGTGCTTACTGCGCGTCCAAGGCCGCCGTACATGCGTTGAGCGATGCCCTGCGCATGGAACTGGCGCCCTTTGGCGTGCGCGTCATGGAGGTCCAACCCGGGGCTATCGACACCCACTTCGCCAAAAACGCCGGCGCCCAAGCCGAACTGCTGATCAACGAACAATCGCCCTGGTGGCCGTTGCGCGATGGCATTCGTGCGCGCAGCCAGGCGTCCCAGGACAAACCGACCCCCGCAACCGTGTTCGCGGCCGATGTGCTCAAGGCGGTGCAACAATCGCAACCGCCGCGCCTGTTGCGCTCGGGCAATGGCAGCCGGGCGTTGCCGCTGCTGGCGGCGTTGTTGCCCAAAGGATTATTGGAAACCGTGTTGAAAAAACGCTTTGGTTTAAATGGGAGTTTGTAAATGATCGACTACAGCGACTTTTTCGAAGAAGTAATCCAGACCCACATCGAGATCGAACAATGGTTTGCCGGCGTTGCGCCCGACGCAACCTTGGAAAACCTGCTTGCGCGCTTCTCTCCGGATTTCAGCATGATCGCCCCCGCCACCGGCGCACGGGTGAATGCGGCCGGCGTCAAGGCGCTGTTCACCCGCCTGGGCGGCATGCGCCCTGGCTTGAAAATCACCTTGAGCGAAATGACCGGGGTTGACCGCCACGCGCGCGGCGCCACGGTGACCTATCGCGAACATCAAGTGGACGACAGCGGCACGCAAACCGACCGCCGCGCCACCGTGGTGTTCGAGAAACAGGCCAGTGGTGCGCTGTTGTGGCGGCATTTGCATGAGACCTTCATCAAGGCATAACACAGTCAAATGTGGGAGGGGGATTGCCCCCCACATTTCAATTCTGCGTTTGGTCGACGATCACGGTGCATGTGATCCCCGCCGCCAACAGCACGCCTTGCGGCACTTCATCGATATGAATCCGCACCGGCACCCGCTGGGCCAGGCGTACCCAGTTGAAGGTCGGGTTTACATCAGCGATCAATTCACGGCTTTCGGGGTTGTCGCGGTCGTAGATGCCGCGGGAGATGCTTTCCACATGGCCCTTTAGCGTCTCGCCGCTCATCAGTTGCATATCGGCTTTGTCGCCGACTTTCACATGGGGCAACTTGGTTTCTTCGAAGAAGCCGTAGACCCAGAACGAGTGCATATCCACCACGGCCATCTTGGGCTCGCCGATGCGTGCGTAGTCGCCGCGATGGACGTTGAGGTTAGTGACGTAGCCGTCCACGGCCGCCACGACCTGAGTGCGTTTCAGGTTGAGTTCGGCTGCTTCCAGCTGGGCCTGCGCATGTTGGTAATCGGCCAGGGCCGAGTCGGCAATGTTGCTGGCGTCGTCGCGGTTTTCCTTGGAGATGACCAGAGCGTCCAGATCGGCGCGGCGGTGGGCGTTGACCTTGCGCATTTCCCAGGTGGCTTTGCGCGAGGCGACCAGCGCCTGGGCCTGTTTGACCGCGATGCGATAGTGCTCCGGGTCGATCTGCATCAGCAGGTCGCCCTTTTTTACCAACTGGTTGTCGCGCACCGGCACGTCGACCACTTCACCGGTGACGTCGGCGGCGACATTGATGATGTCGGCGCGCACGCGGCCATCGCGGGTCCAAGGGGTTTGCATGTAGTGCACCCACAATGTGTGGCCAATCCAGATCGCCAGGGCCAGTACCAGCAAGGTGGCAAGCAGGCTGAAAAACTTTTTCATCAGTGCATTCTCAACGGTAGACGCTCAGCGCCAGGGCGCCGAACAGGCAAACGAACAGGCTCAGGCGCAGCAACGCCGGATGCCAGAAAAACCGGTACAGGTCGAAGCCGGCCAGGAAGCGATCCAGGCCCCACGCCAGCACTGCGGCAATCAGGAACATCAGGGTCATGGTCGGCATATAAATGCCGTGGAACGCGATTTCACGGGGCATGCGGGGCTCCTTTGAGGGCCGCCAGGGGTGATTGCGGGTCCAGCAATGAGGTGCGGATAAAGTGCAGGTAGCTTTTCACCCGGCGCAGGGCCGAGGTATCGAAGTGCGGGGCGAAGGGTTCGTCGGTGGCCTGCACGCGGCTGATCGCATGGTCGACCGCAACCAGCCCGCGCTCCAGGTTGCTCGCGCTAGGTTGCAGAAACAGCCGCACCAGCGAGCGCCCCATCACGCGGATCGCCTGGCGCCACGGCTGGGATTCGGCGTACGCCGGGTGCACCGGCAGGATCGCCTGTTCCTTGCGCAACTCAATGATCGCGTGGCCGACCTCCAGCACCACAAACATCCAGCGCAGCAAGTTGCGCTGCACTTGCGGCTGGCCGACGGCGAGGCCATAAGCCTGGTGCAACAGGTCGCGGGTACGGCTCTCGAAACTGGAGGCCAGGCCCTTGAGCTTGCCGCTGATGGCATACACCACCTGTTCGCGCAGGTCCTGCTCCAGGCGGCGCCACAACCAGCGGCTGTTGGGCGGCAGGATAATCGCCCCCGCCGCCGCACACACCAGCATGCCGATGATCATGGCGATGTAGTCGTTGATAAAGGTGTAAGGGTTGTAGACCGTGAGGTTGTCCGGCACCGAGCCGGTGCTGAAAAAGATCAGCAGGCCCACACCGACACCCGCGTATTGCGGGCGTGAGGCAAGGAATGCGCCCAGGATGATCACCGGTGCGAGCATCACGCACAGCAACGGGAAGCCATCGATCCAGGGGAACACGAAGAACATTTCGACGAAGCCCACCAGGGCACCGATCAAGGTACCGCAGGCCATCTGGAACGCCATGCGCTTGGGATTGGGCGTGGCGGCGGACAGGCCGACGGTGGCCGCTGCGATCATCGTCATCGTTGCGCCGCTGGGCCAGGCGGTGGCCACCCAGTAGCTGCCCAGCACGATCAGGATGAACGACGCACGAATCCCCGAAGCGGCGCAGGCCAGCCAGTTGGTTTTCGGCGTGTAGGGTTCGTCCCAGTCTTCCCGCGCATGGCTGTGCTCGGCCAGGGAGGCGTGGGTTTGCGCGTAGTTGTGCAGGTCGTCGACAAAGCGGTACAGCAACTCATAGGCGGTGTGAAAATCCAGCTGTTCGGCGTCGCTGGGGTTGCCCTCCTGAAAGCGCGCCCGCAGGCTGCGCACCGTGGCCGGCAAGCTGTCCTTGTAGGCGCTGAGCTGGTTGACCAGCCGCGCAGCATCGGGGCTGGTGAGGGCGCGGCCAGAGAAACCGTCGAGCACTTCGGCGAGGTCTTGCAGGCCCGGTTTGATCGCGGCCACCACATGGTCGGCGGCATCGGTGCGCAGGCGCTCAAGCAACTGGTGCAAGGCGTTGAAGCGGGTGGTGATACTCATGAATTCGCTGTTGAGGCGACTGAGGCGACCGTTGCGCCGACGCATGTGCGGGTCTTCGAACACCGTGATACTGCGCAGCCCCTCCAGGCCCACGGCTTCGGCGATGAAGCGCACGTTGCTGGCCTCGAAGCCGTCGCGCTGGCTGCGCCCGCGCAGGCCATCGGTGACGAACAGCGCGAACACGCCAAAGCGTTGGTAGAGCGCGTTGCGCATGGCGGCGCTGGAGGTCTGCGGCAGGATCGCGGCACTGACCAGGGTCGAGCAGATGATCCCCAAAGAGATCTCCAGCACACGCCAGACTGCCGCCATAAAGGCGCCGTCCGGATGCGCCAGGGCCGGCAGGCCGACCATCGCGGCGGTATACCCGGCCAACACAAACCCGTAGGCGCGAAAGTTGCGGTTGCGCGTGGCGCCAGCGGTGCAAATGCCAACCCAGATCGCCAGCGCACCGAGAAACAGCTCGGTGTTCTGCGCAAACAGGGCGATCAACAAGACCATCACCGCCGACCCCGCCAGGGTGCCGAGGAAGCGGTAAAAACTCTTGGCAAACACCTGGCCGCTCTGCGGCTGCATCACGATAAATACCGTGATCATCGCGGTGCGCGGTTGCGGCAGCTCCAGACGCATGGCCAGCCATAGCGTAAGGAACGCCGCGATCAGCACTTTGAAGATGTATACCCAGGTCACGCCGTCACTGCGTGCCCAATCGAAGAAACCACGGCGCCACTCAAGGGAACGCAGCCAGCGCAGCGGTGCAGGCAAGGGAGTCATCGCAACCTACTCAGTGATCGAACGCGGCCAGCGCCGCCGGGGTCTTGCTCGGAACGGTCTTGGCGGGTGCAGGCACGTCGTCGCCGGCACCGAGGCCACCGCCCAGGGCGGTCACCAGTTCGGCATGGGCGCTCAGGCGCGCGGCCTGCACTTGCTGCTCGATCTGTTGCTGGCGAAACAGCAGGGTCTGGGCGTTGAGCACGTTGAGGTAGTCAGTGAGGCCGCGCTGATAGGCGATCATCGCGATGTCGTAGGTTTTCTGCGCCGAGGCCACCGACTGCGCGGCGAAGGTCTGCTGCTTGTCCATGGACTCGCGACGGATCAACTGGTCGCTGATGCCCTTGAGCGCATTGACCAGAGCCTGGTTGTAGCGTGCCACCGCGATGTCATAGCCGGCGCTGGCTTCGCCCAGTTGCGCGCGCAGGCGGCCGCCGTCGAAGATCGGCAGCGTGATGGCCGGGCCGACGCTGTAGTTGAATTTTTTGCCGGCCAAAAATTCCAGCATGCCGCCGCCGGTGGCCATATAACCGAGGCTGCCGACCAGATCGACGTTGGGGTAGAAACCGGCATGGGCCACATCGATGCCCCGCGCCTGCGCTGCCACTTGCCAGCGACTGGCAACCACATCCGGGCGTTGGCCAAGCAGTTGCGCAGGGACGCTCGACGGCAACTTGAGCGGCGCGGCCAGGGACAGGCTCGGCCGCCGCAACTGCGCGCCCTGCCCCGGCCCCATGCCCGCCAGCGCCGCCAATTGGTTACGGCTCAGGGCGATGGCTTCGTCCAGCTCATCCAGTTGTCGATGGGTTTCCGGCAACGGCGATTCGGCCTGGCTCACGTCCAAATGCGTGCCGATCCCGGCATTGAGGCGTTTGTTGGCCAGGTCGAGGATCTGCTGTTGCTGGGCCAATGTGGCGGCGACAATATCGCGGTTGGCGTAGTGCAACGACAATTGGATATAGGCGCGTACCACGTTGTTTTGCAGTTCGAGTTGGGCTTGACGCGCTTCGGCGGCGCTCATATGCGCCAGGTCCACCGCGCGCTCGGTGGCGTTGCTTTCGCGACCCCACAGGTCCAGGGCATAGCTCAAGCCCAGGGACGTATCGTTGTCCCAGGTGTTGGCACCGCTCAGCTCGCCAGGGCCGTAGAACTGATCCTTGGGCCAATTGTGACGTTTGAGGGTGGTATCGCTGTTGACCTGCAGCGCTTCGGCCGACTCGGCCAATCCGGCCATGGCCCGCGCCTCACGCACTCGCGCCGCCGCCATGGCCAGGCTTGGGCTGTGCTGCGTGGCGAGGTCGACCCAGTGGTCCAGTTGCGGGTCGCCGTAGGCTTGCCACCACTGCACAGTGGGCCAGTGGGCGTCTTGCGCGGCGTGCTGGATCGCCTCGTCGGTGGCCAGTTGATTGGCATCGAGGGCGTGGCCTTGTGGGGCGATTCCTCCGGTTCCGATGCAGCCGCTGATTGCTAACGATAAAGCCCAAACACTGAGAGTCTTCAGCTCTCTGCTGATGCGACGCGGCACGGCAAGCGAATTCCTGAGATGGGTGAAGCGGGAGAGGTGGCGCAATTCTAGGGCGCGCGGGGGATGTCGATAAGCGGGCATTCCTGTGAATCTTTGTTACCGTTCAGGCGATAATCCATTGGTAGGGATCACTGTACTGCGTAACTTTCTGTCACAATTTGCCATCTCCCTTGAGAAGCCCCTATGGACACTTTGCAAAACATGCGCGCCTTCAGTTGCGTGGCCGAAGCGGGCAGCTTCACCGCCGCCGCCGCCCAACTGGACACCACCACTGCCAACGTCTCGCGCGCGGTCTCCAACCTTGAGGCCCATCTGCAAACCCGCTTGCTCAACCGCACCACCCGTCGCATTGCCCTCACCGAGGCGGGTAAACGCTACCTGCTGCGCTGTGAACAGATCCTCGCTTATGTCGAGGAAGCCGAAGCCGAGGCCAGCGACGCCCACGCCCGTCCCGCCGGGCAACTCAAAGTGCACACCATGACCGGCATCGGCCAGCATTTCGTGATCGATGCCATTGCCCGCTACCGCCGCACGCACCCGGACGTTACCTTCGACCTGACTCTGGCCAACCGCGTGCCGGACCTGCTCGACGAGGGCTACGACGTGTCCATCGTGCTGGCCAGCGAATTGCCGGATTCGGGTTTCGTATCCCAGCGCCTGGGAATTACCTACAGCATCGCCTGCGCTTCGCCGGACTACGTCAAGACCAAAGGTTGCGCACAGCGCCCCCAGGACTTGCTCAACCACGCGTGCCTGCGCCTGGTCAGCCCGGTGATCCAGCTGGACAAATGGACGTTCAATGGCCCCGAAGGCCAGGAAAGCGTGGCGATCAACACCTCGCCGTTCCTGGTGAACTCGGCCGACGCGATGAAAACCGCCATCACCAGCGGCATGGGCGTCGGCCTGCTGCCGGTGTACGCCGCCATCGAAGGCCTGCGTAACGGCACGCTGGTACGGGTCATGCCCAACTACCGCTCCCAAGAGCTGAACCTGTACGCCATCTACCCATCGCGCCAATACCTGGATGCGAAGATCAAGACCTGGGTGGAATACCTGCGCGGCTCGCTGCCGGAGATTCTGGCGGCTCATCAGGCCGAATTGGTGGCGTATGAATTAAGCGGCAGCTTGGGTGGGGTGCGGTTGGCTAATTGATCGCCAACAAACAACCCATCGGGGCCTGTGCTCAGATTGGTTCGGCGGTGTCCTGACAACCGCCGGCAGGAATGTTAGCGTGCTTGGCATTCTTTCGTAGTCGATGAGCCCCGCCTGCCATGAAAAAGACTGTCCTCGCCTTCAGCCGCATCACCGCGCCGATGATCGAACGCCTGCAACAGGATTTCGAAGTCATCGCGCCTAACCCCAAGCTGGGGGATATTAATGCGCAGTTCGCTGAAGCCCTGCCCCACGCCCACGGCCTGATCGGCGTGGGTCGCAAGCTGGGCCGCGCGCAGCTCGAAGGCGCGGCCAAGCTGGAGGTGGTATCGAGCGTGTCGGTGGGCTACGACAATTACGATGTGCCGTACCTCACCGAGCGTGGAATCATGCTCACCAACACCCCCGACGTACTGACCGAAAGCACCGCCGACCTGGCCTTCGCCCTGCTGATGAGCAGTGCGCGACGCGTGGCCGAGCTGGACGCCTGGACCAAGGCCGGGCACTGGAAGGCTAGTGTCGGCGCGCCGTTGTTCGGCTGCGATGTGCATGGCAAGACCCTGGGCATCGTCGGCATGGGCAATATCGGCGCGGCGGTCGCGCGGCGCGGGCGTCTGGGTTTCAACATGCCGATCCTGTACAGCGGCAACAGCCGCAAACCGGCGCTGGAACAGGAGCTGGGCGCGCAGTTTCGCAGTCTCGACCAGTTGCTGGCCGAAGCGGATTTCGTCTGCCTGGTGGTGCCGTTGAGCGACAAGACCCGGCACCTGATCAGCACCCGCGAGCTGGGGCTGATGAAGCCCAGCGCCATCCTCGTGAACATTTCCCGCGGCCCGGTGGTGGACGAGCCGGCGCTGATCCATGCCTTGCAGAACCACATCATTCGCGGCGCGGGGCTGGACGTCTACGAACAGGAACCTTTGGCCGAGTCGCCGCTGTTTCAACTGAGCAATGCCGTGACCCTGCCGCACATCGGCTCGGCCACCACCGAAACTCGCGAAGCCATGGCCAACCGCGCCCTGGACAACCTGCGCAGCGCCCTGCTCGGGCACAGGCCCCAGGACCTGGTGAACCCGCAGGTGTGGAAGGGCTAAAGCCTGGGCCGCGGAGGTCGATAACCTTCCATAGATCGTCCTCCGTGATTCACAGAAGGTTTTTATGCCTACCTCCAAAGCCCGCGCAGACTCACTCTCGCTTCTGCTCTTTACCTTGCGCAGCGGCAAGCTGATGGCCATCAACCTGCTGAAAGTCAGCGAAATCATCCCTTGCCCGCCGCTGACCAAATTGCCGGAGTCCCATCCTCACGTTAAAGGCATCGCCACCCTGCGCGGTTCCTCACTGTCGGTGATCGACCTGAGCCGCGCCCTCGGCGAGATGCCGCTGGAAGATCCGAACGGTGGCTGCCTGATCGTCACCGATGTGAGCCGTTCCAAGCAGGGCCTGCATGTGCAGGCGGTGAGCAAGATCGTGCACTGCCTGACCACCGATATCCGCCCGCCGCCCTACGGCTCAGGCGGCAACCGCGCGTTTATCACCGGGGTGACCCAGGTGGAAGGCGGCCTGGTGCAGGTGCTCGACATCGAAAAAGTGATCCACGGCATTGCCCCCGCGCCGATTGAAACCGCACCCACCGACCTGACCATGGAAGAAGCCGAAGTGCTTGGCCATGCGCGGATTCTGGTGGTGGATGACAGCCAAGTGGCGTTGCAGCAGTCGGTGCACACCCTGCGCAACCTCGGCCTGACCTGCCACACCGCGCGCAGTGCCAAGGAAGCCATCGACGTACTGCTTGAACTGCAAGGCACCGGCGAAGAGATCAACGTGGTGGTATCGGACATCGAGATGTCCGAAATGGACGGTTACGCCCTGACCCGCACTCTGCGCGAAACCCCGGATTTCCAGCACCTCTATGTGCTGCTGCACACCTCCCTGGACAGCGCCATGAACAGCGAAAAAGCACGCCTGGCCGGGGCTAACGCGGTGCTGACCAAGTTTTCCTCCCCAGAACTGACCAAGTGCCTGGTGGTCGCCGCTCAGACCGTAGCGCAACAAGGCCGCTGATCGATGGTTGAGTATTTCCAACTGCTACGCCGCCCGCTCGGCGGCAGCCTGCCCGCCCCGCAGTGGCCGGCCGGTACGCAGCTGGATCATTACCGAGAAGAACTGGCGCCGGCGATTCATGCGGTTCTGCGCATGACCCAGGACCAAGGCGGCGGCCGCGTGCCCGACCTACCCACCTGGCAGGCTCAGTTCACCACCGATGCCGAGTTCGACCCCACCCTGTGTCTGGTGGCCAGCAACCCGTCGGGCGTTCTCGGCGTGGCGCAATGCTGGACCAGCGCGTTTATCAAGAACCTCTCCGTGCATCCCTGCGCTCAAGGCCAAGGACTGGGACGGGCGTTGTTGCTGCATGCGTTCCAGGTGTTCAAGCAGCGCGGCGAACCCTACGTGGACCTCAAAGTGCTGGAAAGCAACCTGCGCGCCCGACGGCTGTATGAAAGCGCGGGCATGGGCTTCGTGCTGCGCGACGTGGTTGATCGCGAGTGACTGGCGCATAACTTGCTTCCAGAGTCGCACAACGGCGAACAGAGGTAAAAACCCGTCACCGTTGCCGCGTGCCCTCTGACCTAGCCTGGTAACAGATCCGCCATGAATACCCATTTTTCCTGCGTCGGTTGTGGCAAATGCTGCTCCGACCACCATGTCCCGCTGACCCTCGACGAAGCCCGTATGTGGGCGGCCGACGGCGGAAATGTCATCGTTCTGGTGGAAGGCTTTCTCGGCAACGGCCTGGGCCTGCCCGCCCATCAACGCGAGCATGCCGAACGGCGGTCGGTGGTGGTTCCCAGCGGCACTGCCGAAGCATTTGTGGCCATCACGTTTGCCGCCTATAACGCCGGACGCTGCCGGAATCTTGACGAAGACAACCTATGCCGCATTTATGAACGGCGCCCGCTGGTGTGTCGCATCTACCCGATGGAGATCAACCCGCATATCCCGTTGAACCCTGCCGCCAAAGAATGCCCGCCGGAGTCCTGGGAACAGGGGCCGGCATTGATCGTCGGTGGTCAATTGGTGGATCGGGAATTGGCGCAGTTGATTGAACGCTCCCGTCAGGCCGACCGCGACGACGTGCAGACCAAGGAAGCGGTGTGTGCACTGCTGGGCATTCGCACCACCGCGCTCAAGGGCGATGGGTTCACGGCTTACTTGCCGGACATGGGCGCGTTTGCCCAGGCGATCGAACAGGCGACGCAGCAACCAAAAGTGGCAAGTGACTGGGTGTTTCATGTGTCTGGGCTGGACATCGCCGAACAGGTGCTGGATGCCGGCGCGCAGATTGCGACCGAGGTGCCGGCCAACTACGCGTTTATCCCGTTGCGGGCGGCGTAAGTCGCTGCGCCCCTCGGCTGCTCACATACTAGCCGTCATGCCCGATGGGCGGGGCATCGAGGCGGTAGGGTTGAACGATGCGCTGGTACTCGCCGTTGTGCATAAGCTGCTCAAGGGCGCGGTTGAGTGCTTGGCGCAACGCGGTATCCGGTTTGCGCACCGCAATCGCCACGCCGTCGC
The DNA here is from genome assembly GCF_016307435.1 of Pseudomonas sp. S4_EA_1b. Taxonomy (NCBI): domain Bacteria; kingdom Pseudomonadati; phylum Pseudomonadota; class Gammaproteobacteria; order Pseudomonadales; family Pseudomonadaceae; genus Pseudomonas; species Pseudomonas sp. S4_EA_1b. Next base: position 11,352 of record NZ_JAEILC010000155.1, read on the forward strand.
CCAATAGCTCGGCGGAAACGGGTGGGCCTAGAAAGTCAAAAGCCTGGCCCTCGGGGGTATCGAGTAAAGCCTCGCGAATTTCCACGGTGCCTTGCAAGGTTGCATCGATATCCCCCGCCACAAGGCTGCGGACCAGTTCGTCATTGAGCCAGAAGCTTTTGACGATCACGCCTTTGGGCGCCCATTTCGAGCGGGCGAAGGCTTCACGGTTACTGCCCAACAGCACGCCGACACGCTTGCCCTTGAGCGAGCGGGCAGAGGGCTGCAAGCCGGAGGTTTTGCGCGCCACCAGGCGGGTGGTAAAGGGATAGAGAAGATCGGTGAAGTTCGCCCAACGTCGCCGTTTGGAAGTGGGGGCGATGCCCATGATTGCGTCAAAGTGGCGTGCATCCAACGCGCTGAAGTCTTCGACCTGCACTTGGTCGACCCAGGTGCAGCGCACATTCAATTGCACGCACAAGGCATTGCCCAACTCGATGTTCAAGCCGACCAGTTGCCCTTGCGGGTTGCGACTCTGGAACGGGGGGAATTGTGCGGCAACGGCGAAACGGATTTCGTCACGCGGTTGATCAGCGGCTGCCACGGCATCCACCGACAGCAACAGGGCAAGCGCTACACACAGGTGTATCAAAGCCACGGGAAACATCCTTTTCCGGAAAGACCAACCTCACCATCCCTGCGCGGTAACCCTGGGGCATGGCAGAAGCTGGCAAGCTTTCTGGAAACGGATGTCATCCTACAAGCAGAAATATCAGCAGTATTTGTAGGCAAACGCCATAACTAACCGACCGACTTTATTCTCAGCGTTTACCCATGGAGCGCCGAGTGCCCGGCGGGGCCATGCCCGGGGTTTTGGTGTGGCCGTTCTTGGCGCCGTTCTTATACCAAGGCTGTGCGGCGTTCTTGGCTCCGGCGAGCTCACCCGGCTTGAAGGGAAACTTGAACGCCGGGATCTCGGCCTTTTCAACGCCTTCGGCGCTGGCCGGATCGGCGAGGTCGGCCGCTTCAACAGGGGATTGTGTCGGGGAATTCATGGAAGCTCCGGAGCATGCAAAAAATGAAGCGAAGCCGGCTTGCGGGCTTCGCTGGCGCGCAGTATACCTGCCCGCCTCGGATCTTTAACCACCGCCTGTACGAATGGTCGGCGTTTGCTGACAGCGCTGTCAGTTAGCAGTCACCTTGCTGACCGGGTTGGCGGGCTATAAAGACGGCCAACCCTTTCACTCCTCTGTCCCGGCGCCTCAGCCCATGCACATTCAGCGAAAAACCGCCCTGATCGCGGTTGTCCTCGTGGTATCCGCGATTGCCCTCTGGGCCGTGACCCGCCCGGCTAAGCTCCGGCTGGCGGCGCCCAGCGCGATCCCGGTACGGGTGGTGAACGTGACGCAGCAGGACGTGCCTCGGTTTGTCAGCGGCATCGGCACGGTGTTGTCGCTGCACAGTGTGGTAGTGCGCCCGCAGGTGGACGGTATTCTCACCCGATTGCTGGTCAAGGAAGGCCAGTGGGTCAAGGCCGGCGACCTGCTGGCTACCCTGGATGACCGCTCGATTCGCGCCAGCCTCGACCAGGCCAGGGCGCAGTTGGGCGAGAGCCAGGCGCAGTTGCAGGTGGCGCTGGTCAACCTCAAGCGCTACAAGGCGTTGAGTGTCGATGACGGCGTGTCCAAGCAGACCTATGACCAGCAGCAAGCCCTGGTCAACCAGCTCAAGGCCACCGCCCAGGGCAACCAGGCGGCGATTGATTCGGCTCAAGTGCAGCTTTCCTACACGCAGATTCGTTCGCCGGTCAGTGGCCGAGTCGGTATTCGCACAGTGGATGAAGGCAACTTCTTGCGCAGCAGCGATGCCCTGGGCCTGTTTTCCGTGACGCAGATCGACCCGATCGCTGTGGAATTTTCCCTGCCGCAGCAGATGCTGCCGACCCTGCAAGGCCTGATCGCCGCGCCGGAAAAAGCCAGTGTCGACGCCTATCTGGGCGCCGACACCGACGGCCAGACTGGCGATTTACTGGGCCGTGGCCACCTGAGCCTGATCGACAACCAGATCAACTCCACCACCGGCACCCTGCGCGCCAAGGCCGAGTTCAGTAACCCCGCCCAGCGCCTGTGGCCGGGGCAACTGGTGACCATCAAAATCCAGACCGCCCTCGACAAAAATGCCCTGGTAGTGCCGCCGACCGTGGTGCAGCGCGGCCTGGATTCGCACTTTGTGTACCGGGTCAACGGTGACAAGGTCGAGGTGGTACCAGTGCAGGTCACCTATCAGAACAGCGACCTCAGCCTGATCCAGGGTGTGCAGGCCGGGGATGTGCTGGTCAGCGATGGTCAGTCGCGGCTCAAGGCCGGCGCCCGGGTCGAGGTGCTCAAAGAGCCGCCCCAGGTGATCCAGACCGTCGACGCCACGGTGCAGCCATGAACGGCAGCCGCTCTCCGTCGGCCTGGTGTGTCGACCATCCGGTCGCCACCTTGCTGCTGACCTTCGCCCTGGTGCTGCTCGGGCTGATTGCCTTCCCGCGCCTGGCTATCGCGCCACTGCCGGAGGCGGAATTTCCAACAATTCAGGTCAGCGCCCAGTTGCCCGGCGCCAGCCCCGACACCATGGCCTCGTCCGTGGCCACGCCGTTGGAAGTGCAATTCAGCGCGATCCCCGGCGTGACCCAGATGACCTCCAGCAGCGCCTTGGGCTCCACCCTGCTGACCCTGCAATTTACCCTCGACAAAAGCATCGACACTGCCGCCCAGGAAGTGCAGGCCGCGATCAACACCGCGTCCGGCAAGCTGCCCAGCGATATGCCGAGCTTGCCGACCTGGAAGAAGGTCAACCCGGCGGACAGCCCGGTGCTGATCCTCAGCGTCAGCTCCGACAGCATGCCCAGCACCGAACTGAGCGACTACGTGGAAACCCTCCTGGCCCGACAGATCAGCCAGATCGACGGCGTCGGCCAAATCAACATCACCGGTCAGCAACGTCCTGCGATCCGCGTGCAAGCCTCCCCCGACAAACTCGCGGCCATCGGCCTGACCCTCGCCGATATCCGCCTGGCCATCCAGCAGTCGAGCCTGAACCTGGCCAAGGGCGCGATCTACGGCGATAACAGCGTATCGACCCTGTCGACCAACGATCAGTTGTTTCATCCCGAGGACTACGCACGGTTGATCGTGTCCTACAAGGACGGCGCGCCGGTGCAATTGCGCGATATCGCCAAGGTCATCAATGGTTCGGAAAACGCCTACGTGCAGGCCTGGTCCGGGGATACACCCGGGGTAAACCTGGTGATCTCACGCCAGCCCGGCGCGAATATCGTCGAGACCGTGGACCGCATCCAGGCGCAGTTGCCGCGCCTGCAAGCCATGCTGCCAGCGTCGGTGCAGGTCAGTGTGCTGAGCGACCGCACCAAGACCATCCGCGCCTCGCTGCATGAAGTGGAAGTGACCTTGCTGATCGCGGTCCTGCTGGTGGTGGCGGTGATGGCGTTGTTCCTGCGCCAACTGTCGGCCACGCTGATTGTGTCCAGCGTGCTCGGCGTGTCGTTGATCGCCAGTTTTGCCCTGATGTACCTGATGGGCTTCAGCCTGAACAACCTGACCCTGGTGGCCATCGTGATCGCCGTGGGCTTTGTGGTGGACGATGCCATCGTGGTGGTGGAAAACATCCACCGCCATTTGGAGGCCGGCCTCGATCAACGCGCGGCGGCGATCAAGGGTGCCGGCGAGATCGGCTTTACGGTGGTGTCCATCAGTTTTTCGCTGGTGGCGGCGTTTATCCCGCTGCTGTTCATGGGCGGCGTGGTCGGACGCCTGTTCAAGGAGTTCGCGCTCACTGCCACCTCGACCATCCTGATTTCGGTGGTGGTGTCCCTGACCCTGGCACCGACCCTGGCCGCGTTATTCATGCGCGCGCCCAGTCATCACGCCCATGCCAAACCCGGTTTCAGCGAGCGCCTGCTGGCCGGCTATGCGCGTAACCTGCGAAGGGCCCTGGCTCATCAGCGCAGCATGCTGGCGATGTTCGGGGTGACTCTCGCGTTGGCCGTGGTCGGTTACGTGTTTATTCCCAAAGGGTTCTTCCCGGTGCAGGACACCGGCTTCGTGCTCGGCACCAGCGAGGCGGCGGCCGATGTGTCGTTCCCGGACATGGTCGCCAAGCACAAAGCGCTGGCCGAGATCATCAAGGACGACCCGGCGGTGCAGGCGTTCTCCCACGCGGTTGGGGTGACCGGCAGCAACCAGACCATCGCCAACGGCCGGTTCTGGATCGCCTTGAAAGATCGCGGGTCGCGTGATGTATCGGCCAGCCAGTTTATCGACCGCGTCCGCGCGAAACTGGCCAAGGTGCCGGGCATCGTGCTGTACCTGCGCGCCGGCCAGGACATCAACCTCAGCTCCGGCCCCAGCCGCGCCCAATATCAATATGTGCTCAAGAGCAACGACGGCCCGACGCTCAACACCTGGACCCAGCGCCTCACCGAAAAACTGCGCGCCAACCCGGCCTTTCGCGATCTGTCCAATGACCTGCAACTGGGCGGCAGCATCACCCACATCAGCATCGACCGGCAGGCCGCCGCGCGGTTCGGTCTGACCGCCACCGATGTGGATCAAGCACTGTATGACGCCTTCGGCCAGCGCCAGATCAACGAATTCCAGACGGAGATCAACCAATACCAAGTGGTGCTGGAGCTGGACCGCCAACAACGCGGCAAGGCCGAGAGCCTGAACTACTTTTACCTGCGCTCGCCGCTGACCAACGAGATGGTGCCGCTATCGGCCTTGGCCAAGGTCGACCCACCGACCGTGGGGCCGTTGTCCATCAGCCATGACGGCATGTTCCCGGCCGCCAACCTGTCCTTCAACCTGGCACCCGGTGTGGCGCTGGGGGATGCGGTGATCATGCTCGACCAGGCCAAGGCCGAGATCGGCATGCCCAGCACCCTCATCGGCACCTTCCAGGGCGCGGCCCAGGCGTTCCAAAGTTCACTGGCCAGCCAGCCATGGCTGATCCTCGCGGCGCTGGTGGCGGTGTACATCATCCTGGGGGTGCTGTACGAAAGCTTCGTGCATCCGCTGACGATCATCTCGACCCTGCCTTCGGCGGGCCTCGGCGCGCTGATCATGCTGACCTTGATGGGCCAGGACTTTTCGATCATGGCGTTGATCGGCCTGGTGCTGCTGATCGGCATCGTGAAAAAGAACGGCATCCTGATGATCGACTTCGCCCTGGAGGCTCAGCGCGTGCGCGGGCTGACGCCCCAGGAAGCGATTTATGAAGCCTGCGTCACGCGGTTCCGGCCGATCATCATGACCACCCTCGCCGCCCTGCTCGGCGCGGTGCCGCTGATGCTCGGTGCCGGGCCAGGTGCGGAGCTGCGCCAACCGCTGGGTATCGCAGTGGTCGGCGGGCTGCTGGTGAGCCAGGCGCTGACCCTGTTCACCACGCCGGTCATATACTTGTACCTCGAAAAAATTTTCCATCGGCCCACACCAGCGCCCGCGCTGGCGACCACAGAATGAGGCGGGGTCATGCGCGTCCTGATTATCGAAGATGAAGAGAAAACCGCGGACTACCTGCATCGCGGTCTGACGGAGCAAGGCTACACCGTGGATGTCGCGCGCGACGGCGTCGAGGGCTTGCACCTGGCCCTGGAGAATGATTACGCAGTGATTGTGCTCGACGTGATGCTGCCCGGCCTCGATGGCTTTGGTGTGCTGCGCGCCTTGCGTGCTCGCAAGCAGACCCCGGTGATCATGCTCACCGCCCGCGAGCGCGTGGAAGACCGCATCCGTGGCCTGCGCGAAGGCGCCGACGATTACTTGGGCAAACCGTTTTCGTTTCTCGAACTGGTGGCACGCCTGCAAGCCTTGACGCGTCGCAGCGGCGGGCATGAGCCGGTGCAGGTGACGGTCGCCGACCTGTGGATCGACCTGATCAGCCGCAAGGCCAGTCGCAACGGCGTGCGCCTGGACCTCACCGCCAAAGAGTTCTCGCTGCTCAGTGTATTGGCGCGCCGCCAGGGCGAGATCCTGTCCAAGACCGCCATCGCGGAGATGGTCTGGGACATCAATTTCGACAGCGATGCCAACGTGGTCGAGGTGGCGATCAAGCGTCTGCGCGCCAAGCTCGACGGCCCGTTCGAACACAAACTGCTGCACACCATCCGTGGCATGGGCTATGTGCTGGAGAACCGCAGTGCCGGCTAATTCCATTGCGCTGCGCCTGAGCGGCATGTTCACCCTGGTTGCGGCGCTGATCTTCCTGTTGATCGGCGGTGCGCTGTACCAACAAGTGGATCGCGGCCTGGGCCTGTTGCCGGGGGCCGAATTGGACGCGCGCTACAGCGTGCTCGAATCCTCGGTGAACCGCTTCGGCACGCCGGACCACTGGGCCAAGATCACCAACAAACTCAAGCTGCTGAGCGAAGAAGACAAGCGCATTCACTTCTGGGTAGTCAGCAACGACCCGGCCTACGAATACGGCAATCCCGACACGCAGATCCGCGCCTTCGCCGCCGGCCCCACCGGTAAGCGCGACCTGCATCTGCCCGGCCATCGCTACCCGCTTAAAGTGCTGGTCAGCCAGTTCCCGGCCAAGGACCAGCGCCCGCCGCTGCGCTTTATGATCGCCGTCGACACCGAAAACTTTCGCGCCACCCAGCATCAGTTGCTGGTGGCGTTGGTCAGCCTGGCGCTGGTGGGCGTGTTGCTGGCGGCGTTGCTGGGGTTCTGGGTCTCGCGCATTGGCCTCAAGCCGTTGGGCAAACTCTCGGAAGAAGCGCAGAAACTGGCACCGCCCAAGCTCTCCGGGCGCCTGCAGTTATCGCCGTTGCCGCCGGAACTCAGTCAGTTCGTCAACTCGTTCAATGCCACCCTCGACCGCGTGGAACAGGCATATTCGCGCCTGGAATCGTTCAATGCCGACGTGGCCCACGAACTGCGCTCGCCGCTGACCAACCTGATCGGCCAGACCCAGGTGGCCCTCACACGCGGACGCTCGGCCGAGCATTATCTGGAGGTGTTGCAATCGAACCTGGAAGAGTTGGAACGCCTGCGCTCGATCGTCAATGACATGTTGTTCCTGGCCAGCGCCGATCAGGGCACCAAGGCCACCAAACTGGTTGAAAGCTCACTGGCCGACGAGGTGGCAACCACCCTCGATTACTTGGACTTCATCCTCGAAGACGCCCAGGTGCAAGTGCGGGTCCACGGCGACGCCCAGGTACAGATCGAAAAAGCCCACCTGCGCCGTGCGCTGATCAACTTGTTGAGTAACGCCGTGCAACACACCGCGCCAGGTCAGGTGATCGACGTAGCTATCGAGGTGCAGGCGCAGCAGGTGGCAATCGCCGTGACCAACCCGGGCGAAACAATCGCCAGTGAACACCTGCCACGGTTGTTCGAGCGCTTCTATCGGGTCGACGCCTCGCGGCGTAACAGCGGGGCGAATCACGGGTTGGGGCTGGCCATCGTCAAAGCGATTGCGCTGATGCACGGCGGGGATGTGTTTGTGCGCAGCGACACCGGTGGCAATACTTTCGGTATCACCCTACCGCTCTAAGTGCGTGACTGTTGCGGTTTGGGCAACAGTCATTATCTTGTTACACTCTGTTTCGCAGTGCTCCCCTGCGTTAATTTGACGCATCGATGAGCGCGACGGCAAAGACAGCTGACCCGCTTACCCGAATTTCCCTCGACTTATTTCCAGGGCTCTACGCTGGGAATCTGTCTTAAAGCCGCTGACCTTCAGCGGCTTTTTTTTGCCGTCAAAAAGGCCGGGCATCCCCCACGACACCGGCCGTTTACGATTGACCCAAAGGAGCTTTACTGGTGAAGAACTCACTGACGTTCACCCCGTTATTTCTCGCGATTGCAGCAACGATTATCCCCCTAGCCCACGCAGCAGAAAGCCTCCCCGCCGACGGTTTCGTCGAAGGTTCACACCTTAGAATCGACACCCGTAATTACTATATGAACCGCGACCGTCGCGACATCCACACCGACGACAGCAAGGAATGGGGCCAGGGTTTTATCGGCACCTTCGAATCGGGCTACACCCAGGGCACCGTCGGTTTCGGCCTGGACGCTCACGCCATGCTGGGCCTCAAGCTCGACGGCGGTGGTGGCACCGATGGTTCCAGCATCCTTCCCTATGGTAGCGACAGCGGCAGCGGCAAGGCCCCCGGTTCGTTCTCCACGGCCGGCGGCACCCTGAAAATGCGCGCCTTCGACACCGAACTCAAAGCCGGTGACCTGTTCCTCAATAACCCGGTGATTGCCGGTGGCATGACCCGCATGCTGCCGCAGACTTTCCGTGGCGTCAGCCTGAGCAACCATAGCCTGGACGGCTGGATGTTCGAGGGCGGCCAAGCCAGCTTCACCAAGCTCTACAACCAGAGCGGCCATCGGCGCATCGGCGCCAGCTACGGCGCCTTGCCCGATAACCGCAGCAGTCAACACCTGGATTGGGCCGGCGTGTCGTTCAGCGGTGTGCCGGGGGTGACCAGCAATCTCTATGCATCCGAACTCAAGGACGTCTGGCACCAGTACTACTACGACCTGGACTACACCTACGCCCTCAACGACCTGGTCACCCTCAACCCGGGCCTGCACTACTACCACACCCAGGACACCGGCCAATCCCTGTTGGGGGATATCGACAACAACACCTGGAGCCTGCATTTGACCGTGGGCGTAGGCAACCATAGCGTGACCGCCGCCTACCAGCGGGTTAACGGCAATACGCCGTTTGACTACATCACCCAGGGCGACAGCGTGTACCTGGATAACTCCCAGCAATACTCGGACTTCAATGGCCCGAATGAACGCTCGTGGAAGCTCAAGTACGCCTATGATTTTGTCGGCCTCGGTATGCCCGGCCTGACCACGGCGGTGTCCTACATCAGCGGCAAGACCGACTTGACCCAGGTCGACCCGCAAAGCCGTGGCTACAGCGCCTGGTACAGCGCCGACGGTAAGGGCGCCAAGCACTGGGAGCGGGATATCGATTTGAAGTATGTGGTGCAAGGCGGCCAGGCCAAGGATCTGGCCGTGCGCCTGCAATGGGCGACCCACCGTGGCAGCAACGGCTACTCGGCAGTGGACCGCGATGTGGATGAATACCGGGTGATCGTCGATTATCCGATTGATGTGTTCTGAGGCGCCGATCTTTCTTTATTAGCCGAGTATCCAATTTTCATCGGGTAGAACTAAACTGCCAGCATCCACACCGCTAAAGTTCTGCCCGATGAGTCCACGCCGTGCTCGCCACCCTTCCGCACACCCGCAATTGTTGCTCCTTCTGGGCAGCGGCCTCACCGTCGTCCTGATCGTCATTATCGTCGCGGCGTTATTGATCCGCGAACACACCAGCACGCTACAGGCTGCCAAGCGCTCGTCCACCAATATCGCCCAGCTGATCAACGCCGATGTGCTGCGCAACGTCGAGCTGTACGACCTGGCCCTCAAGGGGCTGATAGCCGCCAGGCAGCGCGAGGACCTGACCAAGGTCGACGCCACTATCCAACACCTGGTGCAATTCGATTTATCCACCGCCGCGCCCTTTAAAGGCGAGGTGCTGATGCTGGATGCCAATGGCACCGTGATCGCGGATTCCTCGACCCTGCGGCCCACCCCGCGCAATTTCGCTGATCGCGATTATTTCCAGGTGCATCTGAAGGACCCGCAGGCCGGTTTGTATATCAGCCGGGCCTTCCAGACCCGTTGCGACTGCGACCAAGTGTGGCGCATAGCATTCAGTCGGCGCGTATCGGGGCCCAATGGCGAGTTCGCCGGCGTTGCAGTGGCGACCATGCGCCTGGCGTATTTCGATCAATTGTTCAGCACCCTGGCCATCGGCAACGGTAGCAGCGTCAACCTACTCAATACCCACGGCATCCTGCTGGCCCAACAGCCGCTGCTCGAAAGCGACATGATTAACAAGGATTTGAGCGAGCGACCGAACTTCAAGCGCATGTTGCGCGAAGGCAATGGCAGCTTCCAGGCAACCTCGACCATCACCGGCAAGGACCGGCTGTACACCTTCACTACCGTGGGCACACTGCCACTGATCGTAGTGGTGGCGCTGTCTCGCGAGGATGTGTTCGCCCCCTGGAAACGCGCCGCACTGCTGACCAGCGGCGCGACCGGCATTCTGTGCGTCGGGTTGTTGTGGCTGGCCTGGATGCTGCGTCGCGAGCTGCGACGTCGCTATCGCGCCGAACGGGTGCTGTCAGAACTGGCAGCCACGGATGCCCTGACCGGACTGGCCAACCGTCGCATCCTCGACGAGCGCCTGCGCCAGGAATGGGATCGCGCCCAGCGCTCGACCGAGCCACTGACCCTGCTGATGATCGACGTGGATCACTTCAAGGCGTTCAACGACCGCCACGGTCATAGCGGCGGCGACGAGGCCCTGCGCACCGTGGCCCAAGTGATCGCCGGCAATATACGCCGCCCCGCCGACCTCGCCGCCCGCTATGGCGGCGAGGAATTCGCGGTGGTGCTGCCCCATACTGATGCCGCAGGCGCCATGGTCATCGCCGAGCACATCCGCAGCAGCGTCGAACACTTGCCACGGGTGGCGGGTAGCGAGCGGCCGATCACCGTGAGCATCGGCATGAGCACCTGGGATAAACGCAACCGCCAATCCCTGGAAGCGCTGCTGCTCAGTGCGGACCAGGCGTTGTATGAGGCCAAGCACAGTGGGCGCAATTGCATCGTGGATGCCGGTGCACCGCCAACCGAGGCCCACACCCCACAGGAATCGGCATAGGGGACGGCC